>NZ_JAPDDR010000020.1 GCF_025950095.1 Luteolibacter rhizosphaerae
AGGTGACCCGGAGCATGAGCACCGGACGCTGCGAGCCCTGGTCAAATACTGCTGCTACGACAAAAGGAAACGGGCGAACTTCAATCAAACCTGGAACTCCGGAGCCTTAACCTGACGCGCATGCCCAAAGGGGCTCAAGGAGCTCACGACCCAAGATGATTCCCTCACTCCCCCACCGTCGCCACCTTCGGCACGAAACAATCCGGCAAGTGCCCCTCGTTCCATCCCTTCTCCGCCAACAACCCGTAGACCTCCCTCAAACGCCCCGCATACACCGCATCGGTCGGCGACTTCCCCAGCGGCACCGAGACCGTCGCAGTCCACGTCACATCCGTGCGCCCCGTAGCCGCCACCTTCGCTTTACGGATGCTCTCTAGCAGCACCGGGTAACGCACCAAGATCCCTTTGAAGTAAAACTGGCCTCGCTCATCCACCTTGAACTCGATGTCCCCCTCATCACTGAAGTACCACGAAAGAAGCTCCGCGGTCTGCTCGACATGCAGCACGCTCACCCGCCCGTCCTTCATCAGGATACCACCCACATTCATCTCGCAGGTGCAGTCGTCATAGGTCTCCGGCAGCAATTCCACCCGCTTCGGCGTGTTCGGCGAAACCTTCCGCAGATCCTCCCACTGCTCTTGGGTCAAGGTGATCGAGTTCAGCACCGCGATCTCCTCCGCTTGAGAGGCATTCGGCCGGAGCATCGTGTGTGGCACCATCACCTTCCCGTCTTCCACCGGAATCCCCGCGCCCAGGCACGGCAGGATGAGACACGAAGCGAGGAGAGGCAGGATCCGTTTCATCGGCGAAGACACGCCGCTAAAATGCACCTTTTCCAGCACTTACGCAAGCCTTCTTTGATGGACCCTGAAGCCCCCTCACTCCCCGCCAAGCATCCCCGGACTATCCGCGTAAAACTCCGTGAACCCGCAAGTCCGGCAAACCCACGCAGATACCTTGCTCGTGGCCTTCCCGCGGAAGAACATCGCCTCCGGCTTGCTAAAGGTCGCCACCGTCAATTCCTTCTCCAGGTTCCCGTGACCGAGGTCGATCACCTTCGCATCCGCGATGATGTCCTTGCCGTGGCACTTCGGGCATTCCTTGCTCCTCTTCATGCCGCGATCCTGCCTGAAGCGCGCCTCACCCGCACTTGGAATCATCGCCATGAAATGGAGCGCCCTTAGCGCCCCGGGATCCGCCGCCAGAATGCCAGCGTCGCGGTGTTCTTCCGGTTCGTCACCCGCTGCCCGTCCACGCTCATCGTCTCGAAATCCATGGTGAACTCCCACATGTCGCTGCCGCCCTCCGTGATCACGAAGGTATCCGTGCCGGTGATCCGCCAGCGCAGGTGACCGCTCACGGAGTTCTTCGTCACGATCCTCCCGCCCGGGAGAAACTTCCACACCTGTGTGGGATCCCCCTTCCACAGCCATTCGGTGTTGTCGAAGTAGGCTGCCACCAGCTTGCGGCCGGCCCCATCACCGGAGCCCCCCAGCTTCTTACGCAGGCCAGCGATCACATCGCGCAGCTCCGAATCCTCCGGCAGCGGCGTCTCGATCTCCCGCAGCTCTTTGAGGTAAGCCGCGTCCGCCTCCTTGTAGCGTGAATCAAAGCTCCGCTCGATCCGGTCCAGCGAATCGAAGTAACCCATCTGCCGGCGACGTTGCCCCGCACTCATTCCGTTCAACGGGCGTCGGTCCTCCGAACCCGCTTGGATCGACGAGCGCAGCTTCAAAAGCATCGCCGCCTTGCTCACTTCGCCGCGCTTGCTCGCCTGCATCTCCGCCGCTGCCAGAGAAGACACGAAATTCCGCTTCAGGCTCTCTAGCGCGGCCTGCCGCGAGGCATCCACCGCCTTCACCGCACGGGCGTGATTCTCTGTGGCGCCGGCCAGTTCCGGCGGCAGCTCCCGCGCCGCGACCAAGCGACAAAGCGCCAGCGAAAGCAGCATGCCCGCAAACCATCTCATCGGCCTCTGAAACTACTTCCAGGATCGGTGGGGTCAAGGGAAGCGACCCCTTGACCCATCCGTGTTTTTACCGGCCCCGCTGCCGCCGCTGATCGTCCTGCTGGCGCTCGGTGTCGCGCTGCCGTTCCTGCCGCGAGCGTTCTTCCTGCTCTTGGCGGGCACGCTCCTGCTGTTCACGGCGCGCTTCCTCTTGCTGGCGACGGGCCTCTTCCTGCTGACGACGGGCTTCCTCCTGCTGCTGCCGCGCCTCCTCTTGCTGGCGCGCACGCTCTTCCTGTTGTTCCCGCATCCGCTCCTGCTGCTCGCGCCGTGCTTCCTCTTGCTGACGGGCACGTTCTTCCTGCTGTTGGCGGGCCTGCTCTTGCTGGCGGGCACGTTCTTCCTGCTGCTCACGCATCCGCTCCTGCTGCTGGCGGCGTTGCTCCTCCTGTTGCTGACGTGCCTGCTCCTGCTGGCGGGCTCTCTCTTCTTGTTGCTCTCTCATGCGCTCCTGTTGCTGGCGGCGTTGCTCTTCCTGCTGCTGACGGGCTTGCTCTTGTTGGCGGGCTTGCTCCTCCTGCTGTTGCTGGCGGCGGGCCTGCTCCTGCTGCTCTCGCTGCATGTCACCTTGCTGGCGACGGCGATCTTGTTCCCGCGCCTCATCCTGCTGACGGCGATTCTGTTCGGCGCGTTCTTGCGCCTGCTCCTGCTGCGCGCGGCGATTGGCCTGCTCTTGGTCATTGCGGGCCTGCTCCTGCTGGCGACGCGCGGTCTCTTGCTCGTTACCGCGGCGCGCCTGCTCCTGCTGCTCCCGGCGCGTTTCCTCCATTTGTTCGCGGCGGGTCTCCTGCGGCGGATTGTTGTCACCCGCTTGCTCCTGGGGCCGTGGTTGCGGCTCAGGGCGTGGCCGCGCAGCGGGGCGATCCTGCCCGCGACCTCCGCGCTGCTCTTCCATGCCTTCATTCCCGCGCTGCGGCTGTGTCGGCTGTTGGGCCGTTTCATTCGGCGCGCCTCCTTCCTGCGGGCGCACTTGCTGTTGCTGCTGGCGGGCCTGTTCGAGATTCTGGCGACGCGCCTCCTCGATCCGTTCGCGGCGTGCCACGCGCGCCGGATCTTCTCCCCCTTGGCGTCCACCCTCGGCTTGGCCTGCGCCTTCACGCGGCTTGCCCGTCTGTTGACCGGGACGCTCCGGACGACCCGGCCGCTCGCCTTGCCCCGGCCCGCGGTTCGGTCGTTCGGCATTGCCGCCATTCGCTTGCCCTTGCTGCGGGCCGCGATTCGGTCGCTCCGCATTGCCGCCATTCGCTTGCTCGCGGCGCGGTGTTTCAGCACCCTCTTGTGAGCCGCGCTGGCGTCCATGTTCGCGCAATCTCTCGGCATTGCGGCGATAGTTGTCCGCTGTGGAGTTGCGGCCTTCACCACCGCGCTCGCGGGTGAAACGCTCGCGGCGCTCTTCCACGATCTCCTGCTGCCGCTCTTGCAGACGACCCTGCGCGGCCTGCACTCGCTCACGGTTTGCCTGCAGCCGCTGCTGGCGATTCGGGCCTTCGCCCTGCTCGCGATTCGCGGCCTGCGCTTGCGCCTGCTGCTGTTGCCGCGCTTCGCGGAAGCGTTCACGCCATTCCGGCCGGATGCCCTGCGGCGAGCGCACCACTTCGAGTTGCTCGATCCGGCCAGCCACCCGCGACGGACGCAGCGCGGCATTCCAGCGCGCATTCAGATTCGGTGCGAAGACCGCCAGCTGATTACCTTGGAACTGCGCGGCCCGGTGACCGCGGTCCTCCAGACCACGCAAGCGATCGAGGCGCAATTGATACACCGGCCACGGACGATTCACGAGTCTGCGCAGCTTGTCCCAGCGCGGACCACCGCTCACCACATGGTTGTGCTCCACATGGATGTTCGTGATGCCCGTCGAAATCGAAATGAAGTGGTGATTCCTTCCCGGCGGCAGGCAGTGCTGCCACAGCGGCTCCGCCATGTGGCGGCAGTGCACGAAGATGAAGCAATCCGAGCCAATGCCGAAGTCCGTGTCCACGCTCGTGCCCCAGCTATGGCCACGATAGCACAGTGTCTCCGGCGGCAGCGGTGCCCAGCCGACATGATCCCCGCCCTCGCGCCAGCACACCCACGAGGGTGCCCACTCGTCACCGGGGATCCACACCCAGCCGCGACCCGACAGGCAGGCCCAGCGGCCGTAGTGGAAGCAGGCCCAGCCGAAGGGCTCGTCCGAGACCCAGTTCCAGCCCAGATTCGTGCAGGCCCAGCGGCCGCGCGTGTAGGGTCGCCATGAGGTATCCTGCACCACCACCGTGGGCTGGTAGACGTAGCCGTAATCCGGCGTCTCGAACCACGAGCCGTGCGGCTGCAGGTCCTCGTAGAAAGTCTCGTAGTCGGCCACCGGCTCTTGGATCTCCGGCAACGGCTCGGGTTCCCAATCGTCCAAGGCCCCGGTTCCTGCTTGCTGGGTCTCCTGCTCCGTGAGGTAAGACTCGCGCGAGGCCAGATCGCCTGCCTGCTGGCTCAGCGCCGCCTCGCGTTCATCCAGCTCGCGCTGGCGCTCCGCCAGTTCTTCGTCGGTCGCCGCGGCATCCTGTTCACGCTGGGCCAGACGGTCCTCACGTGCCTGTCGCAGCGCTTCCTTCTCCTCCTCCAAGGCCAGCCGTTCTTCCTCCAGCCGCTGGCGCTCGACCTCGATCCGCTCATCCTCCAGCGCCGCCCGCTGCGCCGCGGCATCATCCCCGCCCGAAGCCCCCTCCCCGCTCGTGGACTTCTGCTTTTCACAAGCTGCCAGCAACAGGCATAGCGCCGGAGTGGCCCAGAGGAATCGGGGATGCTTCATGGGAAGTATGGGATTACTCGAACTTCGACGGAAGTCCGCTCCCACTATTCAATCGCTTGCGCAGAAAATCCACCCGCGAGCGTCATCCGACCGCACAGCGCTCAAATCTGGGTGACCTCCGTCTTCCCCAACGTGGCCACCTCGTAGTCCACCCGTGCCGGACCACCGCGCCCACCGGGTACTTCGCGTCGCACCACCCGGGTGCCGAGCAGTTCCTCCATCATCCGCAGTTCCAGATGGATCGCCCCGGGATAGGCCGCGAAGATCGCGTGCAGCGGGTGATGGTACTCCTCGATCCGGAAGCCCTTCGCCGGATCATACCGGCAGCGGCCGAAGCAGCCTTCCTTCTCCCGCAGGCCCGAAAGCATCGTGGCCCGCTCCACCAGCGAGCGGGTCTTCGTCAGCTTCGGCCGCCAGCGCTCGCGGAGCTGGCTGAAGTACTGCAGCAGCAGCCGCTCCGGCGCGGTGTCGCCGAAGAGCGTGCGCGCCGCATCCAAAAGCTCCAGTGAAAGACCCACCCCGGCCTGCGGGAATATCGCATCGGCTTTCGGCGCCATGCGATACATGATCTCCGGTCGCCCCACCTCCTGCCGCGGCAGCCGCCAGCGCTCCACATAGCCCATCTTCACCAGCTTGTCGCACTGGTCCTTCATCCCCATGTAGCTGGTTCCGAGGCGCCGGCTCAGCTCGCTCACGGGCAGACCGCCGGAAACCTTCAGCTCCTCGATCACCTTCACCCAACCCTCCTTCACCAACTCACGAAACCCCGGCAGGAACATGCCCTGACACTCCCCGCCTTTGCCCCGGCGGCGCAAACCAAAATCTGGAAAGACTTCGGGCAAAAGTGCCTTTCCGCGCCACCATGCTATAACTCATTCTCTGACTCCTCATTAAAACCCACCTTTAGATCCAATTCCGTCATTTTTTTCTGGATTAGAGGAGCTTCAATGCCTAAAGCCGATCCCATGCACGACTTGCGTCACGTCTCCGGTCTCTTCGACATGAGAGCCGATTTCGTTGATGCCCAGCCCTATGGCTCCGGGCACATCAACGACACCTACTGCGCGTGGTACGACCAAGCCGGCCTGCGCATCCGCTTCATCCACCAGCGGATCAACCACAATATCTTCAAGGATCCCGCCGCCCTGATGGAGAACATCGAGCGCGTCACTGCCCATTCCCTCGCCCGCCTCCTCGACCAAGGCCACCCGGAGGCCCACCGCCGCACCCTCACCGTCATCCCCGCCCTCGACGGCAGGCCCTACGCCATCGACCGCGACGGCAATTTCTGGCGCACCTACCCCTTCATCGAGCGTGCCCGCGGTTACGACGAACTGAAAACCAATCTCCAAGCCGAACAGGCAGCCCGCGCCTTCGGCGAATTCCAGAAGCTCGCCGCCGACCTCGGCGGCACCCGTCTCCACGAGACGATCCCCAATTTCCACCATACGCCCAAGCGCCTCCAAGCGCTCCAGGACGCCATCGACGCGGACATCGCCGGGCGCGCCCGCACCTGCAAGGCCGAGATCGAGTTCGCCCTCGCCCGCGCCACCGATTGCCGCCGCGTGACCGACATGATCGCCGCCGGTGTGATCCCCGAGCGCGTGACCCACAACGACACCAAGCTCAACAACGTGCTTCTCGACGACGTGACTTCGGAAGGGGTCTGTGTGATCGACCTGGATACCACCATGCCGGGCTCGGTCCTCTACGACTTCGGCGATATGGTGCGCACCGCCACTCCCACCACCCGCGAGGACGAAGTGGATCTCTCGCTCGTCGGCATCCGTCTCGACCGCTTCGACGCCCTCGTCCGTGGCTATCTGGACAGCGCCTCTTCCTTCCTGAACATCTCGGAGATCGGCATGCTCGCCTTCTCCGGCAAGCTGCTCACATTGGAATGCGGCATCCGCTTCCTGACCGATCACCTGCAGGGTGACGTCTACTTCAAGACCAAGCGCCCCGGCCACAACATGGACCGCTGTCGCTCGCAGTTCGCCATGGTCCGCGCCATCGAGGAGAACCTCGAGCAGATGGAAGAGATCGTCCAGGACGTCGCCGGCAGCAGCAAGATCGTTGTCGCGGCCTGATTCCCGAGACGTCTTCGCGCTTTTCAAGTCGTGCGTCTTCAAGTCTTCTGTCTTGCGTCTCTTCCATGAAAATCCTCGTCACCGGAGGCTCCGGTTTCATCGGCTCCCACATCGTCGAGCACTATCAGGACAAGGCGGAGGAGATCCGCGTGCTCGATAACCTGCGCACCGGCTATCGCAAGAATCTCGATGGCCTGAAGTGCCACTTCATCGAGGGTTCGATCACCGATCGCGATACGGTGGCAAAGGCCGTTGAGGGAGTGGACTACATCTTCCACATGGCGGCGCTGGTGAGCGTGCCGGAATCAATGGCCAAGCCCGCCGAATGCGTGGACATCAACGTGCACGGCCTGCTGAACGTGCTCGAAGCCGCGGCTGCGGCCGGGGTGAAGAAGCTCGTCTTCGCTTCTTCCGCCGCCATCTACGGCGACAACCCGACGGTCCCGAAGCTCGAGAGCATGCTGCCGGAGCCGAAGAGCCCCTACGCGGTGACGAAGCTCGACGGCGAATATTACCTCGATCTCTTCAAGCGTGAGCGGGGTCTCGAAACCGCCGCCATCCGCTTCTTCAATGTCTTCGGCCCGCGCCAGGATCCGAAGGGTGCCTATGCTGCCGCCGTGCCGATCTTCATCGAGAAGGCACTTGGGGGCGAGGACATCACCGTGCATGGCGATGGAGAGCAGACCCGCGACTTCATCTACGTGAAGGACATCGTCGGTGCCCTTTCCTTCGCCGCCGAGACGCCGGGCGTGACCGGTGTCTTTAACGCTGGCTATGGCGGCCAGATGACCATCAACGATCTGGCCAACAAGATCATCGCCTCCTCCGGCTCCGCGGCCAAGGTTTTCCACGGCCCCGAACGTGCGGGTGATGTGAAGCATTCCCGCTCCAGTGCCGACAAGCTGCGAGGCGCCGGCTGGACCCCGAAGCATTCGCTCGACGAAGCGCTCGCCACCACCTTGGAGTTCTTCCGGAAGTAGGCTGCTCACTCGTATTTCCATTTCAACGCCCAAGGATCGGCCGTCTCCTTCTGTCCCGCCTTGAGCCGCTCTTTCATCGCCTCGAGTTGAGCGCGGTGTTGCGGGTCGTCTGCCAGATTCTTTGATTCGGCCGGGTCGGCCTTCAGATCGAAGAGTTCGAAGACAGGGCGCTGGATATAGGAACCGACCGTGCGCTTTCCATATGGCGCATCCAGCCCCTTCTTGTATTGCGCCTGCCAAGTCGATGCCGCCCACAGGTCGGAGGCAAAGGGATAGGGCAAGGGAGCGGCAATGTTCCAGATCAGCTTGAACTGCCGGTCGCGGATCGCGCGCATCGGGTAATACATCTGGATCTCGTGGAAGGTGTGCGATGCCAGGACCGAATCCCAGCCCTCCCCGTGCTCCTTGCCGAGCAGGTTTAACCACGACTTGCCGTGGTAACGCTGGAACTTCGGGCCGGGGTTCTCGCCCTTCCCTAGCTTCGCCACCGGTAACAGCGTTTTCGGCGCCCGCTTCCCGGCATCGTAGCCCTCCGCCGCATCCAGCAAGGCGGGCGTGATATCCGCGTGCGAGATCATGGCGTCATTGACCGCGCCGCCGTTCACGCCCGGCATCTTCACGACGAAAGGCACTTTCAGCCCGGCTTCATACACGGTCGTCTTCGCGCCGGGGAAGGCCATGCCGTGATCCGCCGTGAAGACGATCATCGTTTTCTCGTACTGCCCCGCCTCTTTCAGCGCCGCCACCAAGGCTCCGAGAGCCTTATCCGTGCGAGTGACACTCTGGTAGTATTGAGCCAGCTCCCTGCGGCACTCCGGCGTGTCCGGCAGGAAATCGGGCACCGGGAGACTCGCCGGATCGTAGGTGACCTCCTCAATGCCCGGATAGGTCTGTCCTGTCGCGGGATTGCCGAAACGGTTCGGCTTCAATTCTTCCGGGGCGGTCGAGTCATCCTCCGCACCCCGATGCGGATCGTTGGTCCAAAAGCAGAGGAAAAAGGGCTGCTCCGTTTTCTCGTTGAAGAGCGGCTTGCAGGCCTCCACCCAGTCCGGCGTTTTATGCGGTCCCCTTGAAGCGATCCAGCGCTCGAAGCCGTATACCGATTCCGGTGCCACGTGCAGCTTGCCGATATGCGCGGTGCGATAGCCCAGCGACTTCAACTGCAGTGGCAGGCTGAGCGCCGAGCAGCTCTCGAAGGTCTCGAACTTGTGGTATTCATGCACATGGCCGTACTGCCCGTTCGCATGATTGTGCAGGCCGGTCAGGATCACCGAACGGCTCGCCGAGCAGGATGCGGTGGTGGCGAAGACCTCCGTGAACCGCGTGCCCTCCTTCGCGAGTTGGTCGAGATGCGGCGTCCGGATCAACGGCGATCCGTAGCAGCCCGCGATCGGACTCTGATCGTCCGTGACGAAGAGCACGATATTCGGCCGCGCCACCGCACTGGCGATGAATGCCGGGAAGAGGAGCAAGAAGCTGCGGAGAAGCATCACCTGCTTACGGAAGAAGAGAGCAGTTCTATTGAAAGCCCACCGCGTCGAAGGCTTTTGGATCGCATCGCCCGATTTGTCCGCGCAAGGAGGTCAAACGGCATGACTACTTCGGCAGCTTCTCCAGCTCCGCATCCGCCGGATGCTTCCCTTCCGGTCCGTTGAGCTCCATCTTCTCATAGGCCTTGGTCACCGCGGTCTTGTTGGTATCCTCCACGAAGCCGCCGTTGGCGAGGTAGAAGCGCTTGCCGATGGTTCCTGCGCTGCGGTCGAGGCGCTCCTCCTTGCCGTGACCGTCATGGGTGAAGGCGGCTTTGTTAAGAGGCAGCCATTTGCCGGAGTGCGTTTTGATCCAGCCGTTGCCGAATTCACACACGCGGCGTTCCTGGCCGTTCTGGCCGCCGAAGTTCTCGTTGAAGGAGTAGAGGCCGTGCAGGTACTTCCCGTCCTTTGGCGCGCGGAAGGAGGAGACGAGTTCCCAATCCTTCTTCTTCGAATCGCGGAACCAGCCGGTGTAGATCGTCACATCGCCCTCCGCCTGTGCCCGCATCAGGAAGTGCACCGTGTCACCGAGCTTCCATGGATAGACGAGGTGGCTGTGACCGCCAGTCCCCTCGTTGCCGAAGTCACCGGCATTGGTCTTCGGCCCCTTGGCCAGAAGCTTCACCCGGTTGTCATCATGAACCTTGCCGCGGTCGATGGCCTCATTGCCGGAATCCCAGACCGAGAAGATGATCCGCCGCTCGGTCGGGCTGTTCACCTGCATGCCGAAGTAACCGCGATGCCAGCCGGTCGCCATGTAGTAGCTCCACAGCGGTTCCGTCTTCGGGGTAACTTCGAGGTAAAACCACTCCACCTCCTCCTTCGCTTGCGAAGGCACCTCGTAGCCGAGATGGATAGAGGCCGAATTGCGGCGCTCCACCTTCGAGAAGTGCGCCCCCTCCGAGGCCGGGCCATCGAGATTCAAGGAACGCAGGTCCGGCAACTTCCCTCTCCCTTCCAGCGTGAAGCGATAGTAGCCCGGCTCGGCGATCTTAACGGAGCCGAATGCAACCGACTCCCCCTCTTCCTTGCCATCCAGCTTCCATGACTGGGCCGGTTTCGCCTGCGAGGAGACGGTGAGCTTCAAAGTACCGCCTGCCTTCCCCACCGTCGCCAGGGAAACGAGCAGCTTCCCCTTGTTCGCGATGTGACCGTACCAGGAAAGGCTCGTGTCCTTCTCCCACTGGGTCAGGTTACCATCCTTGGCCCGGTTCACCCCCTTGTTGGGATCCGGAGTGCTGTAGGCGGTGAAAGCAGGGATCTCCACCATCGCGGGAGCCAAGCCTGAACTCGCAAGAAGGAATACCAAAAGGCACTTTTTCACGCCGGAGATTCGCTTTTACGCCATATCGGTCAATGCGAATCCACAGGCTACTGTTTTCCCGACTAACATATCTCCGCGAAAGAATGGAATGCTTGAATGTTAGATAAGAACCCGCCATATGGCCCCCGCGTGACGCTGCCCAAGCATTTCAGCACCATGAAGCGGCCGGTCTACTGGTTGCTCGCCGCTTTCCTTATCCCCACCGTGATCCTCTTCGCCGCGGGGAAGGTGAATACCTTGGAGGCCCAGATCTTCGTGGCCGTGCTGGCAGGAGGTGCCGCGCTGGTATCGATCCCCGCTCTCTTCCCGCGCCGCACCGGCATGTCCGTGGACCAGCACGGGATCACCCTTCACCGCCTGTTCTGGCGCAGCCAGTTGCGCTGGGAGCAGTTCCGGAATTTCTCCGTGGTGGATTTCGATGACACCGGCCTGGGTCTCACGCCGGCATGGGCCCGCTACGGAATCGGCTATCAGGTCCACGATGAACGCGAGCTGAAGGCTCCCGGCCTGCTAAAGCGCTTTCACCGCTTCTACGGCTGCCATGGTTCCCTGCCGCCGGTGGATGGCATGCGGGCGGAAGATCTGGCCCGCCTGCTGAATGCGGCGCTGCGCGACTATCGCTCCCGCTCGACGGAGGCGTGATTCCCAGTGGAACCACAGGCTCTTTGGGAGCGGGGCCTCCCCGTGAAAGGGTAAGGCTTACGATAAAGAAAAGGGCGGCCGGGAGGATCCGCAGCCCGGAAGCGGCAGCAGCGGCTCATCCCTCCCAGAAAGAGCCTGCACATCTGCTTCTCCACAAGCTGCGGATCGTCGCGACCGCCCTCGTTTTGAAATCTTGTTAGCCGGGATTACCAGCCGCCTCCGAGGGCCTTGTAAAGCCCAATGGAGTTTACCGCACGCGCAAGGCGAAGTTGAATCAAAGCTTGGCGTGATTCAAACAGGTCTTGTTGTGCGGTGAGCACCTCGAAATAACTGTCGACCCCTTGGCGATAGCGGGCATCGGCGAGCTCGAAACGCTTCTGCTGGGCCGCGACCAAACTCTGATAGGCCTCGATCTGGCCGGCCAAGCCGGTGCGAGCGGCGAGACCATCGGCCACCTCGCGGAAGGCGGTTTGGATCGTCTTCTCGTAACTCGCGATCTCGATCTGCTTGCGCACTTGGGCCAAGTCGAGATTCGCCTTGTTCAGACCGCCATCGAAGATCGGCACGCTGACCTGCGGGCTGAAGGCCCAAGCGGAGGATCCGCTCTGGAACAAATCACCCAGGCTGCGGCTGGCCGTGCCGGCACTGCCGGTGAGCGTGATGCGCGGGAAGAAGGCGGCACGCGCGGCACCGATGTTCGCGTTTGCGCCCTTGAGCTGGTGCTCGGCTTCAAGAATGTCCGGACGGCGGCGCAACAAATCCGAGGAGACCCCGGCGCGGACTTCCGCCACCAGCGCGCCTTCCAGCGAACGGCCCTCCGGCAAGCTGCTCGGCACCGGAGCACCGATCAGCACCGCCAAGGCATTGTTCGTTTCGGACACGCGCTGCCGGTAAGCGGCGAGCTGGGCCTTCGCGGTCTGCACCTGGATGTCCACCGAGCGCAGGTCCAGTTCGGACACATCGCCGGCATCGAAACGCTTCTGGGTCAGGTCGTAGGTTTCGCTCACCGCATCCAGCGTCTGCTGGGCGAGATTGATCTGCTCGATCGCCGCACGCTGGTTGAAGTAGGCATTCGCCACTTCCGCCACCAGGGAGATCTGCACGCCCACGCGGGCGGCATCGCTGGCGAAGTACTCCTGCAGCGCCGCATTGCTCTGGCTGCGCACACGGCCGAAGATATCCAGCTCGTAGGAGGTGACGCCCACCGACACCTCGTAGGCGCGGGACTCGATCGCCGTGCCGGTGCCGAGGGCACCCGGCTGGCGGCTGCGGGAACCGCCCGCCCCCACGTTCACGGTGGGGAAGAGCGCGCTGCGGGTGATACCATACTGGGCACGGGTCGCCTCGACATTCAGCGCCGCCACCCGCAGGTCACGGTTGTTGTCGATCGCCATCTTGACCAGCCGCTTGAGCCGCGGGTCGGAGATGAACTTGTTCCATGCGATGTCCGCGGAAACGCTGCCTCCGGAATTACCCGGGTAGTTTTCAGGAACGGGTGAGTTTACGCCTTCGAGTTTCGGCTCGAGGTTGCAGGAACCCAGCAGGACGGGGAATGTCAGTGCAATGAGATGCGGCTTACGCATGATTGAGGTCTCCGGTTAGAGGCTGGGAGGGTTTTTCCGATTCCGGATTTTTAGCAGGACTGAATCGATTCACGATGCTGCGAACAACGACGTAAAACACGGGCACCAGGAAGATCGCGAGGACCGTGCCCGAGATCATGCCGCCTGCAACCCCCGTGCCAATCGCATTCTGACTGGCGGAGCCCGCGCCGCTGCTGATCACCAGCGGCACCACGCCGAGCACGAAGGCCATCGAGGTCATCAAAATCGGACGGAGGCGCAGTTTCACCGCTTCCAAGGTGGCTTCGATCAAGCCCTTGCCCGCCTTTTCCAAATCCATCGCGAACTCGATGATCAGGATGGCGTTCTTGGTCGAGAGACCCACCGTGGTGAGCAGACCCACCTTGAAATACACGTCGTTTGGCAGGTCGCGGAAGGACACAGCGGCGAGTGCCCCGATGATCCCGAGCGGGACCACCATCATCACCGCCACCGGGATGGACCAGCTTTCATAAAGGGCGGCGAGACAGAGGAACACGATCAAGACCGAGACGCCGTAGAGCATGGGGGCCTGGTTGCCGGAGATCTTTTCCTCCAGCGACTGGCCGGACCATTCGAAGCCGAGACCTTCCGGCAATTGCTTGGCCAAGCTTTCCATCTCCGCCATCGCCTCACCCGAGCTGCGGCCCGGCTTGGCCGCGCCCTTGATGTTCACCGCCGGCACCCCGTTGTAGCGCTGGAGCTGGGGCGAACCGAAGGACCACTCGGTCCGGGTCACGGACGAAAGCGGCACCATCTTGCCCTCCTTGTTCCGCAGCCAGATCTTACCGAGGTCCTCCGGCGTCATGCGGAAGGGCGCATCGAGCTGCACGATCACGCGCTGCACGCGGGCACCGTTCACGAAGTTGTTCACGTAAGCCGAACCGAAGGCGGTCTGCATCGTGGTATTGATGTCCGCGAGCGAGACACCGAGCGCACTGGCCTTGTCCTGGTCGAGCTCGATCTTGATCTGAGCGGTGTCGTTCAGGCCTTCCGGACGCACGCCGGTGAGCACACCGTTGGGATCCGCCGCATTCGCGCCGGCCAGACCGAGAAGTTGGTCACGCGCCGCCATCAGCTTCTCGTGACCCACGCCGCCATTATCCTGCAGCCAGAAGTCGAAGCCGGACGAAGTGCCGAGTTCCGCGATGGCCGGCGGGTTGATCGGGAAGACGAAGGCGTCCTTGATCCCGCTGAGGCCGCCGATGGCCCGCTTGATGATTTCCTGCACACGGTGCTCCGCCCCCTCGCGGTCCTCCCACGGCTTCAAGCGGATGAAGGCGAGGCCGGAGTTCTGGGCCTTACCCGTGAAGCTGAAGCCCGCCACCGTGAAGTAGTGTTCGATCTCCGGCTGCTTCGCAAAGTACTCCTCCATCTTCACCAGCGCCTCGCCGGTGCGCTCGTCGGTCGCGCCGTCCGGCAGGGTCACCAGCGTCAGGAAGTAGCCTTGGTCTTCTTCCGGCAGGAAGGAGGACGGCATCTTCTGATAGAGGTGGGTCACGCCGAAGCACACGATCACCAGCGCGAGCAGGCCGGCCCAAGTGTGGCGCAGCGTGGCGCCCACGATTCCCTGATACTTGTTGGTGGTGGCGTCGAAGGCGCGGTTGAACCAGCCGAAGGGTCCGCGCTTGGCCACGTGGTGACCGGCGTCCACCTGCTTCAGCAGGGTGCCGCAGAGCGCCGGGGTCAGCGACATCGCGAGGAACACCGAGAAGATCATACACGACACCATCGACATGGTGAACTGGCGGTAGATCGTGCCCACCGAGCCACCGAAGAAGGCCATCGGGATGAATACCGCGGTCAGCACCAGGGTGATACCGATCAGCGCGCCGGTGATCTGGCTCATCGCCTTGCGGGTGGCTTCCTTCGCCGGAAGCCCCTCCTCGCTCATGATGCGCTCCACGTTTTCCACCACCACGATGGCGTCGTCCACGAGGATACCGATGGCCAGCACCATGCCGAACATGGTCAGCACGTTGATCGAGAAACCGAAGGCCGCCATCAAGCCGCAGGTGCCTAGTAGCGCCACCGGCACCACCAGCGTGGGAATCAGCGTGGCGCGGAAATTCTGCAGGAAGAGATACATCACCAGGAACACCAGGATGATGGCTTCCACCAGGGTCTTGATCACCTCCTGCACCGAGATCTTCACGAAGGTGGAGGTATCCAGCGGATAGATCACCTTCACACCCGGCGGGAAGAAGGCCTGCAGGCGCTCCACTTCCTTGCGCACACCCTCGGCAGTATCCATCGCATTCGCGGTGGGCGAGAGCTTCACGGCGGCAGCCGCGGTGGGCTTGCCATCGATACGGGCCTTGATCGAGTAATCCTGGCCGCCGAGTTCCACACGGGCGACATCGCGCAGATAGACGCGCGAGCCGTCGGTATTCACGCGCAGCACGATGTTCCTGAACTCCTCCGCTTCGCGCAGGGTCGAGCGGCCTTGCAAAATGATGTTGAGCTGCTGTCCGGGAGCGGCGGGAAGCTGGCCGATCTGGCCCACCGGCACCTGCGTGTTCTGAGCCTGGATCGCCGCATTCACATCGCCCGGGGTCATGCCGTAGCTCACGAGCTTGTCGGGATCGAGCCACACGCGCATGGCGTACTGCGTGCCGAACTGCACCACTTCACCCACGCCCTGCACGCGGCGCAGCGGGTCGAGCACGCTGGCAGCCATGTAGTTGCCCAGCTGGATCGCATCCATGCTGCCATCGTCCGTGGTCAGCGCGATGAACATGGCGAAGTTACGCGTCGCCTTCGCCACCACCACACCCTGCTGCTGCACGGTGGAAGGCAGGCTCGGCGTGGCGAGCTGCACCTTGTTCTGCACCTGCACCTGCGCCACATCGGGATCGGTGCCGGGCTTGAAGTAGAGCGTGATCGTCGCGGAGCCGTTCGCATCGCTCGCGGACGTCATATACAGCAGGTTGTCGATCCCGTTGAGGTTCTGCTCGATCACCGAGGTCACGGTATCGGTCAGGGTCTCGGCGGAGGCACCGGCATAGTTCGCGGTGATGGAGATCGACGGCGGTGCGACCGCCGGATACTGCGCCACCGGGAGCTGGGTGATCGAGATGATCCCCAGCAGGGAGATCAGGATGGAAACCACCCAGGCGAATACGGGGCGGTCGATGAAGAATTGGGCCATTGCGGGATGCGTCTGGAGACTGAATGAATGGACGGAGGGATAGCGGGTCAGGCCTTGCGCAGGCTTGGACCGCGATCAGCCCTTCTTGCCGTCCTGGGCTTCGGCTTGGCTGGTTGCCGCCTTGGCCGGTTGGAAGGGCTCGGGAACCACCGGCGCACCGGGGCGGGCCTTGAGCAGGCCTTCCACGATGACCTTCTCGCCGGCCTTGAGACCGGAGGTGACGACCCACTTGTCGCCCACCGCATTGTCCGTCTGGATCATGCGGATCTGCGCGTGGTTCGATTCGTCGATCACCATCACGCTGCCACCGCCGCCCTGAGTGCGGGTCACGGTGCGCTGCGGCACGGTCACGACATTCTCCTTCACCGCCTGCACCACCCGCACGCGGGCGAACATGCCGGGAAGCAGGATCTTCTCGGGATTCGGGAACTCGGCACGGAGCGTGACCATGCCCGTGGTGGGATCCACCACCGCCTCGGAGAAGAGAATCTTGCCGGACTGAGAGTACTCGGTGCCATCTTCAAGCAGCAGCTTGGCGGCAGTCTTGCCTTGCTCGGCTTGGATCTCGCCGGACTTCATCGCCCGCTGTAGTGCCAGCAGGTCGGCACTGGATTGGGTGAAGTCGAAGTAGATCGGATCAAGCTGCTGGATCACCGCCATCAGCGTGGTTTCGCCCTCCCCTACCAGGGCACCTTCCGTCACCTGCGCCCGGCCCACGCGGCCCGAGATCGGGGCGGTCACCGTGGCGTAGCCCAGATTCAGCTCGGCGGTCTTCAGCGCGGCAGCGGCGGCCTTGAGTTCCGCCTCGGCCACCTTCACGGCGGATTCGGCATTGTCATAGGCCTGCTTGCTGACCGCGTTCGAGGTCACCAGTTCCTTATAGCGGTCGAGCTGGGTCTGGTTTTGGTGAAGGGTCGCCTCGGCCCGGGCCAGAGCCGCGGCGGCATTCTCCTTCACTGCCTCCAGCGGGGCGGGATCGATCTTGAAAAGCACGTCGCCCGCCTTCACGTCGGCACCTTCCTGGAAGGTCTTTTCCAGCAGGATGCCGCCGACACGGGCGCGGACCTCTGCCAAGCGCACCGGATCGATACGGCCGGGAAGCTGGCGGGTGATGCTCACGGTCTCCGTGGCTGCCGACACGAAGGTGACCGCGGCGGGCGGCATCTGCGGCGGGCCACCGGCGGCTTGCTTCTTTTGGCAAGCGGGCAGGAGCAGGAGCGAAGTCAGGGGCAGGAAGTAAAGCGGGCGCATGGCGGTGAAAGAGGAAGGATTCAAATGAACAGGAAGAAGGCAGTCGGACCGGGGGCGGGGGCTACCGCCTGTCGTGGGTTTCATCTGCGTCCATCATGGTCATCTGGAAATCGGGGAAAGCGTGTGAGGACAGGTCGCCTCGGTTTTTCTGGTCCGCCTGCTGAAAAATCAGATGCGGAGCGGTGGACTTGGCTCTAGGTAGCGTAGGAGGGATCGGTTGATTCTGAAACGAATGTTTCAGACGTGCGCTTTCGATACCATCGGATTTGAAAACGCGGAATGACTTTGAAGTTTCCAAGCTCGTAACCTGAGGTTACCAGTGCTCAGGGCCATGGAACTTCGACACTTGAGATACTTCGTGGCGGTGGCGGAGGCCTTGAATTTCCGCAAGGCGGCGGAGCGTCTGAACGTGACGCGCCCGGCGCTGAGCAAGCAGATCAAGGACTTGGAGGAAGAGACCGGCATCAAGCTGCTCGACCGCGATACCGTGAGCGTCGCCCTAACCGATGCTGGCGCGGTATTCCTCGCCGAAGCCCGCGCCATCCTCGGCGATGTGGAGCACGCGGTAGCCCTTGCCCGCGAAGCTCAAGACGGTCGCCGCGGCAAGCTCCGCATCGGCTCCGGCGGTCAGATCTCCGCCGGCTTCCTGCCCGAGGCTCTCCGCGCCTTCCGCAGCACCTTCCCGGAGGTCGAGGTCGACTTCGTGGAGATGACCCCGCCCGAGCAACTCGAAGCCCTCGCCAACAACGAGATCCACCTCGGCTTCGCCTACGGTCGCGAGACCGAGAATGTCCCGGGCATGTCGAGCCTGCTGCTCATCCGCTCCACCTTCGGCGTCTCGGTGTCGAAGGAGCATCCCCTCGCCTCCCGCCGATCGGTTCGTCTGGAGGACCTCACCGAGCAGACCATCCTCTGCGTCGGCGATGAGAAGCACTCGACCCATCGCCGCGATATCTTGGCGATGTTCGCTGAGTCCGGTGTCGTCCCTCACGCCACCCGCCAGATCCTCGGCTTCGAATCGCTGCTCACCATGGTCGCGGCGGATCAGGGGCTATCCATGCTGCCCGAAATTCTCGATCTCCGCAGCACCCACGGCATCGTCACGATCCCCCTTCTCACCGAACGCTCCAAGGTCGACTTCACCATGTGGGCCGTGTGGAAGGCGGAGGGCACCTCGCTGCTGGTGCGGAATTTCGTCCGCCTGCTAGAACGGAACCGCCCGCCCGCGGCGATGGCGGTGGCTTGATTCCTTCTCCTGCCATGGGTGTCATTTACTCCGTCTTCCCTTTGGTATCCGAGATCACCGAATGGCTCGATAAGGAGGGCATCCCCTACCCCGCGATCTCCAATCCCCGCATGCCGACCCTCGTCGAGTTGGACGAGGCGCTGGAACATCTGGACGGCGTCGAAGTCTCCGACTCCGGCCTCATCCAATCCACGGATCCAGCCCGGCCTGGGGAGTGGACTCAGATCGTGATCACCGACACGGACTCAGGGGAAGGGGCCTGTGAATTCTATTTCTCCAAGGGGTCGGACGAGGTCGTTCTCCGGGTGCTTCAGAAGGTGACCGCCCTCTGCGGGCCCCATGTTGTTCTGGATGACTCGGCGACCTGGCCGGTGTTGGTGACTCCGGAGGAACCCTTGGAGGATCTGCTTTTGCGCTACCGCAACCCTTGGCCGGACGACGACTAGACCGATCCCGCGATCAAGCGCGCGGAACTCCCCAGCGCTTCGCTTGTCTTGCAGGCAGCCTTGAAGAAGATGTACCCGTGGATCACGAGTTCCAATTCCTCGATCGGCGACGGTAGTTCCACAGCACAGAAGATCTCCACGAAGTCCTCGATCTCCATGTTCCCGTAACCGGTGCCGAGTGCGGTCATCGCGATGGTTCGCAGTCCCGGGATCTCCGCGCAGCGGCCAAGCACCCCGGTAATGGCGCGGCTGGTGTCTTCCCGGCTGGTCTCATAGAATCCGTTTGCCGCGACCACGGCAAACATCCGGCCCCAAGTTCCTTGCGGCTCGATCTCGAAGACCTCACCGCGCATCGCGACCTTCCGTCCGGTCCCGGCCAAGGCACGATGCATCGCCTTCTGCAGGGCATCTCCGTGCTTCCCGAGAAGGCTGGCACCCGCTCCACCGGACAGAAACAAATGCTCGTTGGTCGAAAAGACGATGGCATCCGCCACCGCATCGACGATATCCCCTTGGCGGATCACCTTCACAGCCATCTTCATAGCGCTCCTGCCGCGCACGGACAATCCTACTCTGCTCTTCCCATGCCCAAGATCACGACCCGCCCGCCCAATCTGGAAGAACAAGCTACCCTCGACGGCGCGACCACGTGGGTGAATGAGTTGCTCCAGCAGGAATTCAAGACCGAGGTCCGTCTCACCGGCACCCGCGAGGACATCCCGAATCTGCATACCATGCTGGGCGAAGGCCCCTACACGGATGATCCGGATGCGGAGCTCAGCACCTTCGGCATCGTCTTCGGCCACATCCTCGCCCATGAGATGCCGCTGCGCTGGGTCGTCTACCGCGATGAGCAGGGCAGCGACTTCGCGCTCCAGTATCAGAATCTCCAACTCTTCGTCTTCCCCGGCGACATGCTCGCCAAGCGACTTGAGGAAGGTGAGGGCATCACCGAGATCGACCTCGATGAGCTGCTGGAGAATCTGCGGGAAGCACTGGCTGAAGAGGCGGCGAAGGCTGCCAAATAGGCCTTACTCCCGGGGTGCCTTCCATTCCGCCACCGCGCGGGATACCTCCTCGCCGCAGTCGCGCGAGAGATCGCGCCCGGCATAGACAGACCCGCTATCCCGAGCGCCCGGGGCGGAGTCGTCGATGCTGCGGGCCAAGGCGTCCAAGCCGCCGCGACCGAGGGCATGATACTCGTCGCGTTCGGCTGCGTTCAGCTCGATCAGCACGCTGTATCCGAATGCGCCGTGACTACAGTTCACATCGAGATACAAGCGATCCTCTGCCCCGAGCAGGAACCATGAGCCGGGCTGGTGGTCGATGACCTTCATCGCGTCTGCCATGCCGACAAGCTCCGATGGCAGGCGCGGCGATCAAGCGGGATCGTCGGCTTCGGTGCCGCAGTCGTAGAAGGTCGGCTGATAGACGGACTCCGGTATCTTGTAAGGGCCGCCAAGGTAGTCCGGCAGCAGCTCGGGGAATCTGTGGTAGAGCGGGACCATCGCATCCAAATATAGGTCACCCATCAGCTTTCCCACCACATCCCGATACTGGGTGAAGTTCTCGGCGGTGTCGTGGTCCCTGACGAATGCTGCGCTCTGATTAAGTTGCGCACCGACTCGCGCGAGCAGGTGGCTGAGTTCCTTGGCTTGGTCGGCGGTCATGGAAGAAAGAGACCTTCAGGAGATCATAGCTCGCGGGCTGTTCCAGAGCGATAACAGTCGAGAGCCTCGCCCGCGAGGGGACCTAGCTTTCCTCCGACGACATCCATCTCAATACCCGAATCCCAGCGAGCAGCATCATAGGCGGAGAACCACCTTCTAAACGCGGAAAGCTCCTCAGGGGAAAGCCGTTCGATGGCCGCCCCGATCTCTTCGATGCTGCTCATGGCAGGAAGGCTACGCAGGACCCTAGCGCGGGTCAATTTCCTGCAAGCCCCTCCCCCATCACTCCCACTCGATGCTGGCCGGCGGCTTGGTCGAGATGTCGTAGAGCACGCGGTTGATGCCCTTCACCTCGTTCAAGATCCGGTTGCTGGTCTCGCGGAGGATCTGCGAAGGCAACTCGACCCAATCGGCGGTCATGGCATCGTCCGAGATCACGGCACGCAGGTTGGTGGACCACTCGTAGGAGCGCTCGTCGCCCTTTACACCCACGGTCTTGACCGGGATCAGACCGGCATAGGCCTGCCAGACCTTCTCATACCAGCCGTGCTCCTTGAGCTTGCCGATGAAGATCGCGTCGCACTCTCGGATGATGTCCAGCTTCTCGACCGTGATATCGCCGGGGCAGCGCACTGCCAGGCCGGGGCCCGGGAAGGGGTGACGCCAGAGGATATCGTGCGCGATGCCGAGCGAGGCCCCCAGCGCCCGCACCTCGTCCTTGAAGAGTTCCGCCAGCGGCTCCAGCACCTTGCCCTGCGCCTGCAGTTCCAGGATGCGGTCCACGCGATTGTGGTGGGTCTTGATCTTGCTCGCCTTCGACTTCGCGTTCGAGGCGCTCTCGATCACGTCCGGATACAGCGTGCCCTGCGCCAGCATCTCGGCATCCCCCACCGCATCCCAGAAGGTATCGATGAAGAGTTCGCCGATGATCTTGCGCTTGGTCTCGGGATCGGCCACTCCGGCCAAGGCGCCGAGGAAACGCTCCGAGGCATCGATGGTCTCGATCTCCACGCCCATGCGGTGGAAGTTGTTCTGCACCTCCGCGGTCTCGTCCTTCCGCATCAGGCCGTGGTCGACATAGATGGCGCGGACATTCACCCCGGCCTCGTGCAGAAGTACGGCGAGCACCGTACTATCCACGCCGCCGGAGACCCCGCAGACCACCTGCTTGCTGCCGACGGTCTGCTTGATGCCCTCGATCAGCTCGCGCTTGAAGTCCTCGATGTGGAAAGGCGCCAGCTCGCCCGCGGTCAGCAGGAAGTTGTGCAAGATCCGGTTGCCCTCGTGGCTGTGCGTCACTTCCGGATGGAACTGGATGCCGTAGAAGCGCTCGTCCCACTTCAGCGAGACCGGCGTGCCGTGCTGGTTCGCCGCGATCACCACCGCGCAGGCCGGCAGGTTTTCCACCGTGTCCGAGTGGCTCATCCAGACCTGCGAGTTCTTGGAAACTCCTTCGTAGAGGCCGCTGCTCTCGCCGGGCACCAGCGTGGCCGGGCCATACTCGCGGCGGTTGCTCGCCTTCACGCTGCCGCCGAACTTGATGTTCAGGAGCTGCATCCCGTAGCACACGCCGAGCACCGGCACGCCGAAACCGTTCAGCGCCTCGAAATCGAGATCCGGTGCATCCGGCTCGGAAGTGCTCTTCGGCCCGCCCGAGAGGATGATCGCACCCGGCTTGCCGATGTTCGGGAAATCCTCGAGCGCGTAGAGCTTGGCGAAATAGCCCAGCTCGCGGACCCGGCGGACGATGAGCTGGGTGTACTGCGAGCCGAAGTCGAGGACGGCGACGTGATTGATTTCCTGCATGTGTCGGGGAAGAAAGTTCCAAGTAAGAAGTCCCAAGGGCCAAGAACAGCTTTTTAGCCCAGCGGCTGATAGTTCGTCGGCTCCTCGGTGATCACGATGTCGTGCACGTGGCTCTCGCGCAGGCCGCCCGGGGTGATGCGGGTGAACGTGGCGCGGTTGCGTAGTTCATCCAGGCTGTTCGCCCCCACGTAACCCATGCCGGAACGGAGACCGCCCATGAGCTGGAAGATCACGTCGCTCAGCGGGCCCTTGTACGGCACCCGGCCTTCCACGCCTTCCGCCACCAGCTTGCCGGAGCTGTTTTGCCCGTAGCGGTCGCCGGAGCCCTTCCGCATCGCGCCCAGCGAGCCCATGCCGCGGTAGGTTTTGAAGCGGCGGCCTTGGTAGTAAACGCTCTGGCCGGGGCTCTCGCGCGTGCCGGCCAGGATCGAGCCAAGCATCACCAGATCGGCACCGGCGGCCAGCGCCTTCACCACGTCGCCGGAGTAGCGGATGCCGCCGTCGGCGATCACCTTCACCCCGCGCTCGCGGCAGTAACCCGCCACGTTCTGGATCGCCGTGAATTGCGGCATGCCCACACCCGCGATCACCCGCGTGGTGCAGATCGAACCTGGACCCACGCCCACCTTCAGCGCGCTGGCACCGGCGGAGACCAAGTCCTTCGCGCCCTGCTCCGTCACCACGTTACCGGCCACGACCGGCACGTTCGAGAGCGAGCGCAGCTTTGAGATCACTTCCATCACCCGGCTGGTGTGGCCGGTGGCGGCATCGATGAAGAGCGCATCGGCCCCCGCATCGATCATCGCCTGACCGCGCTCCACGCAGTCCGGGCCCACGCCCACGGCGGCACCGCAGCGCAGGCGGCCGCTCGGATCCTTCGCCGCATTCGTGAAGGTGATGCGCTTCTCGATGTCCGAGCCGGTGATCAGACCGACCAGCTTGCCATTCGCATCCACCAGCGGCAGCTTCTCGATGCGGTTCTGATAGAGAATGCGGCGTGCTTCCTCGAGCTCGGTGTGGGCCGGCGCGGTGATCAGCTTTTCACGCGGGGTCATCACGTCTTCCACGCGGGCGTCCTGGCGATCCAGGTAACGCACGTCGCGACCGGTGACCATGCCTTCCAAGCGCCCTTCCCCATCCACCACCGGGAAGCCGGAGAAACCATGCTCCGCCATGATGCCGCGGATCTCGTCGATCGTCTGCTCCTTGCGGACGGTGAGAGGCTTCAGGATCACCGCGTTCTCCGAACGCTTCACACGGGAAACCATCGAGGCCTGCTCTTGGATCGAGCACGCGCGGTGAATCACACCCATGCCACCCTCGCGGGCCAGTGCCACCGCCAGTTCGGTTTCGGACACCGTGTCCATGGCTGCGGAAACCACCGGAATGTTGAGCCGGATGTCACCGGTCACGTAGGTCGAAATGTCCGATTCGGTGGGAAGAATCTCGCTCAACGCAGGAACGAGAAGCACGTCATCGAAGGAAAGTCCGAGAGAAATATCCGCCATGGCGGAGTCAATAGAGGAGCCCTGCCCGACGCAAGCGCGATTCCGAAAAAAGCCCGCGAACCTCGCAGCAGCAAGGATTCGCGGGCGGTAAATCCGGGCAGAATCAGACCTCCTGCTTCCGCACCATCCGGATCGGTGCCGGGATGGAGATCACGGACATGCCGGCGAGCTGGGCGGCCATCACCCCCGCAGGAGCATCCTCCAGCACCAGGCACTTCTCCGGCGCCACGCCGAGCAGCTTGGCAGCCTTCAGGAAGATATCCGGAGCGGGCTTGCCGATCTTCACATCATCCGCAGTCACCACTTCCTCGAAGAGATCCGAGACACCCACGGCTTGCAGGGTCTTCTCGATCACCAGGCGGGTGCCACCGGTCGCGATCGCCATCGGCTTCTTGCCGCGCAGGCTTTCCGCAAACTCGGCCACCTCGTCGATCAGCTCGAGCTGGTCCAGCTTGCGAAGGAAGGCCTCACGCTTCGAGAAGGCGACCTTCTCCGGATCCAGCTTCAGGCCGTACTCGTCGTTGATCTCGACGACGATGTCCTTCGTCGGGCGACCGCCCATCGCGTAGAACACGTCTTCTTTAAAAATTCCGCCTGCCCCGTGAAGAGAGAGAGCTTCGCACCAAGCTTCGAAGTGGGAGGGCATCGAGTGAACCAGAGTGCCGTCGCAGTCGAAAATGACTGCGTCGAACCCCTCTGCCGACATTTCAATATCGCCGATGTTCGCCATGCGCGCCGCTCGGGTATCAGCCCCCCTCCAAATAACAAGAACGCAAATGGAAAATGTCTCGCGGAGGGGAACTTCACCCTCCGCAAAACTCGGGAATAGTCAGGTTTTTAGAACTCACCATCCTGATATGTGCCCGCCGGGACCGTCCGCGGCGAACCCTCCGGCGACTTGAAGGAAACCTTGCCCTTCAGCACCACACCGTCGGCGAAAACCAGCGGCCCTGTCACCGCCACTTCCTCGCAACCCACCAGGCAAGGAGTCCCAAGACCCTCGATGGCGTCCACCAGCTTGTAGGAATCGTCCAGTTTCACCACCGGCGGCACGCCTTGGCGAGTTCCAGCCAGCTCCACCCGGCCGTCACCTCCCACCTCGTAAGCGCTTGAGCGCAAAGCGAAAAGATCCGCCGTGGACTTCACCGGCGCGAAGCGCGAGCGCGGCACCTCGATCGCCTGAGCCCCCTCGAAACACTCGATCGCCGCGCCCATCGCCACTTCAAGCTGGATCACCGGGGTCGAGTTCTTGTCGCGCGGATCCACGGTCTTGCGGTTCCGGATCATCGGCAGCGGCAATACACCCCCACCCTCTTCCAAGCGCGCCTTCAACAGGTCCAGCCGCAGCCAGATCGAGTTGGTATTGAAGTACTGGTGCTTGTCGATGTCCTGGAAGGCATCCAGATCGGAGTCCGGGCACTGGGCCACCTCGCGCAGCAGCAGGCGCTGGTTGTCGCGGCGCACCGCCAGGTGACCGCCCTTGCGGTCGGCCGGGGTGCGACGGGTCACCTCCATCAGGAAGGGCGCACCGGAATCCGCGAAATGCTTCAGCAGGCCCGGCTCCAGCACGGCACCCAGATTGTCGGAGTTCGAGACGAAGGCATACTTCACCCCGTCCGCCAGCAGGCGATCCAGCCAGCCGCTGCCGACCAGCGCCGGATAGAGGTCACCGTGACCCGGCGGACACCATTCCAAGGAGGGATTCGCCGGGCACTCGGCGGGAGCCAAGGAAGCCTCATCGATCTTCGGCACTTGGTTCTGCATCAGCTCCACCTCGGAGGCGGTCGCGAAGCCATCGGCGGAATACTTGGAGAGATACCCCAGCGTGTCCTCGCTGGTGGAGAAGCTATTCATCAGCAGCAGGCGCACCGGGGCACCGCTCGCCTCGCGCAGGGACTTCACCTGCCGCACGATCAGATCGAGGAAGGCCACGCCCGGACGCACTTCCAGCACGCTTTTCACCTTCTGCAGGCCCATGCTCGTGCCGAGCCCGCCGTTCAGCTTGATCACCACCGTCTGCGCCAGCAGGGCGGGATCGAAACCACCTTCACCCGGCTCGAAGACCGCCAACCCTTCCGCAGGGCGGATCGCCTCCTCCGGAATCAGGCCGGTCTCCTCGCGGCAAAGCGCCTCGTAGTTGTGGCGGAATGCACCTATCGCGGCCTCCATCACGCCCGCAGCACGCATCTTGATCTCAAACGGTGAAAAATTTCCTCGATTCATGGGTTGGGAGTAGGACCACTTGGGCAGGTTCAAATGCCGCAACCGCGCGGCTCACCCCCGCCCTCCCACAGTTCTCCCCACCTCGCAAGGAAAATAAATTTCGAGCATGGCACGAAATTTGCTATCTTTTCGTGGGGCCGAGGTGTAGACGGATTGCGTTCGCAGAAGTGGTGCGAACATCCGAACCATGGCCGATGCCTCGCTCCATCAATCTCTGGGACAGCAGCAGTCGCTGGCTCCTCAGATGCGGCGCAGTCTGGAGATTCTCCAGGCAAACTCGATGGAACTCCAGCAGCTGGTCCAACAGGCGCTGGAGATCAACCCGGTGCTCGAAGACGTCACCGAGTCCATCTCTCTCGACGAGAACTCTCCCGATCCCGAGGAAGCGGATTCCCTGTCGAGCTTGAACGAGACCGACGACGACTGGCGCGATCTCGAAATCATGGAGCGCCGCGCCAATCCATGGAGCGGTGACGACGAGGAACGCCGCGAGCACCTCTACAACTCCATCGTCGCGCCGGAAACCCTGCAGCAGCACCTCTCCCATCAACTCGATTTCTCGCTGGTGGAGCCGGATGTCCGGAACGCCACCCGCCACTTGATCGGCAACCTCGATCCCCGCGGCTTCCTCGACCTTCCCGCCCGCGAGCTCGCCTCGCGCCTCGGCATTGCGAAGACGACCATGGAGGAAGCGGTCAAGCTGCTCCAGAGCTTCGATCCCCCCGGCATCGGTGCCTCCGGCATCCCGGAGTCCCTGCTGCTCCAGCTTGAGCGCAATGGCGAGGGCAACAGCTTGGAGTACCGCATCGTCCGCGATCACCTCGAAGAACTTGCCCGCAAGCGCTACCCGCAGATCGCCCGTGCGCTGGGCACCAGCGTGGAGCGCATCTCGGAAGCCGCCTCACGCATCGGCCGCCTCACGCCGAATCCCGGCGGCGATTTCGATCCCACCGGCAATCCCTACATCCAGCCGGATGTGGTGATCGAGAAGGTGGACGACGAATTCCGCGCCCGTCTGACCAACGAGTACATGCCGAAGCTCCGCATCAGCGACTTCTACAAGGACATGCTCGGCAAGACGAACAACGACCGGAAGGCCCGCCACTTCCTGCGCGAGCAGATCCGCGAGGGGCGCACGCTCATCCGCTCGCTCTCGCTGCGCCAAGAAACGATCCTTTCGATCGCGGAGAAGCTCATCGAGCACCAGCCCGCCTTCCTCGAGAAAGGGCCGCGCCATCTGCGCCCGCTCACGATGAACGAGATCGCCGACCAGATCGGCCTGCACGCCACCACCATTTCCCGCGCGGTGGCAGGCAAGTATGTCCTCACGCCGCACGGCCTGATGGAAATGCGCGCCTTCTTCGCCGCCGGCTACCAAACCGCCGATGGCACCGAGGTTTCGAACGCCGGCGTGCGTGAGGCCATTCAGGATCTCATCGCGAAGGAAGACCCCGGCAAGCCACTCTCCGACGACGCGCTCGCCAAGCAGCTCAAGACGCAGGGCATCCCCGTCGCGCGCCGCACCGTGGCGAAATACCGCGAGCAGCTCGGCATCCTGCCGTCCCACCTGCGGAAGTCCTTCACGAGCTGAACTGACCCTCGACGCGACTCGCGTCTTGAGGCATGTTCTAACCATGACGCTCCGGACCGACCGTCCCCGCTCCCCGCTTTGCGAAAGTCATGCGGAAGAGATGGCCAGCATGGCCACGCACGCGATCGGCACCGCGCTCGCCATCGCCGCACTCGTGGCCATGGTCCTGATCGCAAACGGCGAAGCTTACCGCACGATCTCTGCCGGCGTCTTCGGCGGCACCTTGATCCTGCTCTATCTCTCGTCCACGCTTTATCACGCCACCTCCTGCGAACGTCGCAAGCCGATGCTCCAGGCCCTCGACCATGCCTGCATCTACTTGCTGATTGCCGGGTCCTACACTCCCCTCACCCTCGTCGCCCTGCGCGGGCCATGGGGCTGGTCGCTGTTCGGAATCGTGTGGACCATGGCCCTCGGCGGCGTACTGCTGAAGACCATCTGCCGCGGCAAGCGGGACACCTGGTGGTCCACCGCGCTCTACATCGTCATGGGCTGGCTAGCGGTCATCGCATGGGGACCCATGGTCCGGGCCCTGCCTCCCGCCGGCGTGGCATGGATGGTGGCAGGCGGCCTCTGCTACACCCTCGGCGTGATCTTCTTCGCTTGGCGCAAGCTCCGCTTCAACCACGCCATCTGGCACCTCTTCGTGCTCGCGGGCAGCGCCTGCCACGTGATCGCCAGCGCGGTCTATATCCTGCGCTAGAGCTAGCTTATGCCGGAGCTGCCCGAAGTCGAAACCACCCGCCGCGGGGTCGAGCCCCATGTGAAGGGCAAGCGCGTCCGCGATGTGATCGTGCGCCACCGCGGACTCCGGCTTCCCGTTTCCGACACCCTCGATAGTATCACGGGCGCACGCATCGGCGAAGTACGACGCCGCTCGAAGTACCTCATCTTCGATCTCGGCAAGCAGGGATCCCTCTTGGTCCACCTCGGCATGTCCGGCAGCCTGCGCCTCCGCCCGCCATCGGAAGACTTCAAGAAGCACGATCACGTCGCCCTCACGCTCGAGTCCGGCCAGCAGCTTCGCTTCCACGATCCCCGCCGCTTCGGCATCTTCCTGCATCTGCCGGAAGGAGACCCGATGACACATCCGCTTCTGGAGGATCTCGGCCCCGAACCTTTGGAGGAGGACTTCAGCGTGGAAACCCTCGTCCGCGCTTTCGCGGGCAAACGCATCGCGATCAAGGTCGCCCTCATGGATGCGAAGGTGGTCGTCGGTGTCGGCAATATCTACGCCGGCGAATCGCTCTTCCGCGCCGGAATCAAACCGGCCACTCCCGCGAACAAGGTCACCAAGCCGCGCCTCAGGAAACTCGTCGCCGCCATCCGCGCCGTTCTAACAGAATCAATCGAGCAAGGCGGCACCACCCTGCGTGACTTCCTGAACTCCGACGGCGAGCCCGGCTACTTCGCCCAGCGCCTTTTCGTCTATGAGCGGAAGGGCGAACCCTGCCGCGTCTGCGGCACGCCGATCAAGCATGCCGTCATGGGCCAGCGCTCCACCTACTGGTGTCCCAAGTGCCAGAAGTAAACTCCCCGGCGAACATGACTTCAGCCCTCCATCGCTCCAAACTTTTCTGGTTCGGCCTCATCGGAGGGATCTTCCTGCTCTGGGCATGGTCCGACTCGCGGAATCGCTCCGCGTCGGCCAGTTGGCAGGGACACCAGCTTGGCTTCAGCGCCTCCAGCTACGCTTCCCAACTCAATCTCGGCCAAGCGGATGGTAGTATGCGGATCGGCAACCCGGGCGTCAGGCTCTACCGCAATCACACTCCGAATCGCCACGGATGGTTCAAGCCGATCCGCTTTTATGAAGCGACGGTTAGCGGCGGCACTTCAAGGAGCGCCGCACTACCGTACTGGGTTCTCGCCTTGCTCTATGCAGCAGCTTGGGGCGGCGCGGGCTTCTATCGCCATCGCCGCCGCAAGCTCGCATTCGAATCTCACCCGATCAGCGCCTCGTAGCCGGTGGCATCGAGCAGCTTCTCAAGCTGGGCGGCATCCTTGATCTTCAGCTTGAAGATCCAGCCCTTGCCGTAGGGATCGGTATTCACCAGCGAAGGATCTGCCTCCACCGCGTCGTTCACTTCCACCACTTCACCGGAGACCGGCGCGTAGATGTCGCTGGCGGCCTTCACGGATTCCACCACGGCGGTCGGGTCACCCACGTCCACGGTCTTCCCGACCGGTGGCAGCTCGACGAACACCACGTCGGTAAGTTCTTCCTGCGCGTGATCGGAAATCCCGATGGTGGCGATGTCACCTTCGAGGAGAACCCACTCGTGCGAATTGTTGTAGCGGAGGTTTTGCGGAACGTTCATCGGGTATACTAAGCTTATGCTTTCTGCCCTGCGGGCTTGTAAAACGGTTTCTTCACGACCTTCGCCGGGAACAGGCGGCCGCGCACATCCACGAAGAGCTCGGTGCCAGGCTTCGCCAGCGCGGCGGGCACATAAGCCATCGCGATGCCCTTGCCGAGGCTCGGCGAAAGCACGCCGCTGGAGAGCTCGGAGATCACCTGCCCGGCGGCATCCTGCAGCGGGTAGTGCGAGCGCGGCGGCGCGCCCTTGTCGGTGTACTCCAGCGCCACGAGCCGCTCCGCCGGGCCTTCTGCCTTCTGCCGTGCCAGCGTCTCGCGGCCGATGAAGTCGCCCTTATCCAGATCCACGAAGAAGCCGAGGCCGGCCTCGATCGGCGTGCGCTCCGGCGAGAGATCGCTCCCGTTCAGCGGATAGCACATCTCCAGGCGCAGGCTGTCGCGCGCACCGAGACCGCAGGCCTTCGCGCCATTGGCGATGAACTTCTCGAACCAGGCCTCGCCCAGTTCCGCGGTGCAGAAGAACTCGAAGCCATCCTCACCGGTGTAGCCGGTGCGGCAGACCACCGCCTCACCGCCCTTGATCGGGAAGCGCACGATGCCATTGCGCGGCGGCAGTTCCTGACCCGGGCACGCCTTCGCGAAGACCGCCGCCGAATCCGGACCCTGCACGGCCATGCCGGCCCACTGGGCGCTCTCGTTCGTGAACCAGACATCCTCCGGCGGCTGATGATTGGCCATCCAGTTGAAGTCCTCGTCGATCATCGACGCGTTCACCACCAGGAAGAAGCTCTCGTCACCAGTGCGATAAACAATGAGGTCGTCGATCACGCCGCCATTCTTGTTCAGCAGGAAAGAATACTGGCCTTGGCCGGGCTCCAGCTTGGCGACGTTGTTCGCCAGCATGTGATTGAGCCATGCCAGCGCGCCCGGACCGCTCACGATGAATTGGCCCATGTGCGAGATATCGAAGATCCCCGCCGTGCTGCGCACCGCGCCGTGCTCGTCCATGATCGACGTGTACTGCACCGGCATGTTCCACCCAGCAAAGGGGACCATGCGGGCGCCGAGACGGACGTGGAGGGCCTCCAAGGGCGTGCTCTGAATGGTGCTCACGGCTGAAAGCCTGTGAAGCCCCCCTCCCCTTGTCAAACCGCGCCCCTTATGCCGGGCAAAATTGACCGATTCTATCGCCCGCGCCGGGGTTCGTAGACCTTCTCCATGGTGCCCAGCACTTCGGTGATCCGGTCGTGCCGCTTCGGCCTCGGACGCAGCTCCAGCTCCTCCTTCAGACGCATGTAATCGTCGAACTCGCCACTTAGGTCCCGCGCCTGCGAGATCTCCATGAAGTCCATGTAATCGCGGGCCCGCAGCGCCCGCTCCATGCGGGTGCGGCGCTGGCTCATCAGCTCCTCCACCTGCTCGCCCAGCGCCTTGTTCTTCTTGCCCGATGCCAGATCGCGCAGGATCTGTTGATACTCGATCAAGAGCGGCCGGTAGGAGGGGAAGCAACGGTAGCTGAGCCGTGTAAGCGCGTCTTCCGCCGGGCGCAGGGCCTCTATCCGCTCCTGCTCCTTGAGCGGCGGGATCAGCGCCCACTCGTCGATCGAATGGTTGGCCATATTCCCGTCCGGCCCCTTCAAGTGGAAACGCAAGGCTTCATCCAGCGCCAGTTCGGTATCGCGGATCGAGAGCACCTCGGTGAGCTGCGGCTGCACCATGCGCGCCAGCTTCAGCGCCCACCACTTCTGCAGGCTGTTTCCGGAAAGATTGAGCTGCGGGAAATGCTTTCGCAGCAGCACCGGCATTTCACCGGAGAAGCGGGCCGCCTCACTCGCGAAGGATTCAAAGGCACCGCGACCTTCCGGCTGCTCCAGCAGCGCCATCAGCAGGGCACCGGAGAGCGCCCGGAAGGACAGGCGCGAGGCCCCGTCCAGACGGCGGTAATTCTCCTCCGGCAGTTCGAAAATCTCCTCCGCGGTGAAGCCCCCGCCCTGCCGGAAGACGCCCTCGTAGATCCGGCGGTCGGCGCGGTTCGTGCGCCACTTGTTCGCCTCGATCAGGCCTTCCACCAGCCATGGACGCACCACGAAGAGCGCGGCATCCTTCTCGTTGAACTCGCGGGGATTCTCACCGCGCAGCGCGCGCTCGTAGAGCAGCATGGTCAGCGCCGCACGCTCGAGTTGCTCGTTATCGATGCCCCGCGCGCGGTGAACGCGGATGCGCAGGATGAAGGACTCCGGTGTCACCACCAGCTCGTAGACCACGCTGCGCGGCGGAGACGGATCGCCCTGCTTGCCGGAAAGGATCACATCGATGGGGATCTTGAAGTCCGCGGCCTGACCTCGGGGACCAAGGCGGATCGGCGCATTCGCCTGCTTCGGATCCTCCTGGGCGATGCCGTTCTTCAGCAGGGCTTCGAAGTTATCCTTGGTCTGCTCCAAGAGCAGGGCTACCGAACTGCGCTGGGAAGTCGCCTCCGTGCCGCTGCCACCGCCGATCACGCGGAACATCCCGGAACGGCTCACCGCCTTCTCGATCGCGCCCGCTTGGGCGACATTCCCGCCCGGCGCGACCACCTGCGGTGCAGGCGGCGCTTCCTCCACCGGCACGGCTTGCGGCGCGGCGGGCTCTTCTTCCACCGGCACCGCCTGCGGGGCGGGGATCTCCTCCACCGGCACGGCAGGCACCGGAGTCTCCTGCGCCACCAAGCAAGGCAGCGTGGCGGCGATCAGCAAACCCAGCTGGAGACGGTGGCGGCTCATCGCGTTCTTTTTGTTAGAAAGTTCCTCCCGGTCCCGGCAGTGCGGATCCACCGGCTCCATCGGGACGCGGATCGAGCACCAGCTTGCCCTCTTCCACGGTGATGCGGGACATCTCCTCGAAGGCGCTGGACAACTCGCCCTTGTAGACACCCGCGAGCTTTTCAAAGGAAGGCAGGACCAGCAGCGAGAATCCCTGCGGCACCACCAACTGACCAAAGCGGCCGCCCTTCATCAGCTTCTGCGCGATCGGGCTGTCCGGCATCTGCGGGAAATAGGTCCCGCCATCCCGGATCACGTTCGTCACGCTGCGATCGTTCAGCTCCACGAGCTGCTCGATCCGGAAATACATCGAGGTGGTGAAGGGTCGACCCATCACCGAGCGCACGATGATCACCTCGGCTCGCTCTTTCTCCAAGCGCACGCGGGCGCTGGTAATCGTCACGAAAGGTTCTAGCAATCCACCCTGCTTCGCTTCGAGGGTGTCCTTCAGATACAGGTTGATCTCCTCTTCCGTGAGGCTCAGCGGGAAGCTTTGGTTCACCGCGTTCTTCAGCACCTGGCGCAGGTCACGGGCCTTCGTGCCGGAGCTCGAAACACCGGTCCCCTTCAGGTCGCTCATGTCCTGCGGTTGGAAGATGAACCACACCGCCACGCCGAGACCGGCCACGCCGGCGAAGGTGAAAAGCGAGACCAACTTGCCGAGGCAAGAGCCGCGGGGCTTCGGGGATTCCTGAGTGTCGTTGGCCATCTGTGGCGAGGCGTAACAAACGCGATCGGGTTTGGGAAGGGTGCTCAATCGCCGCTTTTCGCGGGTGCCGGGGCGGGTGCGGCCGGAGCCGGGGCCGCCGGGGCGGATTCCGCCGGCTTCGAGTCCTGCTTCGCGCCTTCCTTGTAGGAGCTGGAGCGGTAGTCGGTCTGGTAAAAGCCCGCGCCCTTGAAGATCAGGCCAGCACCGGTGCCGAGCAGGCGCCGCACCTTCCCGTCACAGCCCTCCTGCGGGCAATCCTCCAGCTTTGCATCGTTCATGCTCTGGAAGACCTCGAAGCGGTGACCGCACTTCTCGCAGACGTAATCGTAATTCGGCATGGTTCTCGGGCCCGCATCCATAGCAGGGCGGGCCCCCGGTGCAAGCACCGCGGAGCCCCCGCAAAAATGCCCGATGCCCGATTACTCACCCCTAGAACGGCAGCGCCGGCACCGCCATGATCGCGAAGCCTTTCGCGATCAGGTCCGCATCCGTCACCGTGATCGCATTCGCCAGCGAGCCGCCCAAGTCGTTCGCCTGGTCCGTGAGCTTCAGGTCGAGCTTGAAGCTGCTCTTCGAGTTGTTGATGTGGTAGAAGCGACCTGCCGCATAGCCCGAGGGCGCCACCGGATCGAAGCCGAAGTCCTCCGAACAGATCGTGTGGGTGTGAAAACCGGAGAGCTTGCGCGCCGCTTGGATCGAGAACCCGGCATCCCGCAGCGGCACCATGCTGCGCGGTCCGCCGAAGTCCCCCGTCTTCAGGTTCCAGATGTCCTCCGTGTCGCCGATCCCCGGGATATCCTCGCTCCAGCGGGTATTGAACTGCTTGTGCTGCTCGAAGCCCAACCCGCTGCCGCGGTAGTTCTGGAAGATCGTCGGCCCCCGCGAGAAGTTCCCCGTGGCCTTGGTCGCGACCTTGGTGCTGTTGTTCAGGGTGTAGAGCGCGTAGCCGGTGTTCCCCAGTGACGAGTAGATCCCGATCTGCAGGAGCTTCTGCGTCCCCTTGGTCTCCGTGGTGACTCCGGTGGCGGTGAGGAAATTCAGGCGTTCCCACTGGATGGTGGTGATGCCGCGGTAGACGACGTGCTCCGCGTGGCTGCTTGCCGCCCCCGCGAAGAGGAGAGCGCAAGCCAGTCCCGCGGCGCGGAATGATGGCTTTTTCATGATTGGGGTGGGGTTGGCGAGTGAGACCGCTGGGATCCGCCTCACTCGGTGCGGATCAGGTGGAAAATATCCTGCCAACGCCGCTGCCCGGAGGAGGCGGACGAGGGCTCGCGAGGATCCGGCAGGCCTCGCTCCGGTGTCGTCACGATCTGCGGCGGCGGCATGGATTCGGGCGGCGGATCGATCACCACCGCCGCCCGTGGAATCCCGCCCCGGTGCCCGATTTTCGCAAGCACTCCCACACCCAGCCCGATACTCAGGCTGGCCCCCAGGCTCAACAGCTTGTGAAGCCCCGCGTTCATGGCCGCGGCGACCGGCGGACCGGATCATCGCAACGGCCATGGAATAAAACCGCCCGCTGCTTGTCAAAAGAATGCGGTGGCTAGCCCCGCCGCCCCCTGATCTAGCGGGAGTTGACCCCATCACTCCGCGCCGTTTATGATCCGCGCATCCGAAACACCATGAGAGCCCGATTTTTCCTACTCGCACTTCTTCCCCTCGTTGCAGCCTCTTGCGGTCCGATGGGCGGCGGCGGCGGCGAATCCCACTACATGAGCGGATTCAGCGGCAAGCGCGAGCACGACTGGAAATCCAGCCCGATCCCGGATGACGTCTCCTACTGGGACGGCGATCACATGACCGGCCCGGCCTCCATCAAGATCAACCTGACCCAGCAGAAGGCCTTCTTCTACAAGGGCGGGCAACTCGCCGGTGTTTCAAAGATCTCCACTGGCAAGGAAGGCCGCGGTACCCCTTCAGGCACCTACAAGGTGAACATGAAGAACAAGTGGCACCGCTCCTCCAGCTACGGCGTCTTCAAGGAAAAGGGCACCGACCGCGTGGTGGATGACGATGCGGAGGCCCACAACGAGCCGGTGCCTCCGGGCTGCTACTACGAGGGCGCGCCGATGTTCAACTACCTGAACTTCGCCCCCGCCGTGGGCATGCATACCGGCTACCTACCGGGCTACGCCGCCTCTCACGGCTGCGTGCGCATGCCGGACAAGATGGCCCAGAAGTTCTTCGAGAACGCCCCGGTGGGAACGCCCGTGACCGTCGAGCGATGAGCCCCGCTCTGCCCGACCCGGCGACCACCATGGAACTGCTCCCGGCCCAGGTCTCCGATCTGCTCCCCGCCATCCGGCGCGGCGAGATCGAGTTGGTCGATTGCCGGGAAGACGAGGAGTGGCGCTTCAACCGCATCGAGGGCGCACGCCTCGTGCCCCTCACCCGCTTCGCGGAAGCCGCCGTGCCGGAGAAGCCGGTGATCATCTACTGCCACCACGGAATGCGCTCGCTGCGAGCCACCCAGTACTGGCGCTCCCGCGGCAACGACGCGGTGTGGTCGATGGCCGGAGGGATTGATCGGTGGTCCGCGGAGGTGGACCCTGAAGTGCCGGTCTACTAGAAATGCCGAATGACGAATTCCCGAATGCGGAATGAAGTGTTTGGGAGCGGATCCGGCCGCAGGCCCACGGCATTAGTCATTCGATAATTCTGAATTCGTCATTCCCCTCCCATGCGCGCCGTCATCCAACGTGTCTCTTCCGCCTCGGTCACCATCGATGGCGAAGTGGTCTCCTCCATCGGCACCGGCCTGATGGTCCTGTTAGGCATCGAGGACGGCGACTCGGCGGAGGACATCGCATGGCTCGCCCCGAAGATCGCCCGCATGCGCATCTTCGGCGATGATGCCGGGCTCATGAACCTCTCCGTCACCGACTGCGGCGGCGAGGCCATTGTGGTCAGCCAGTTCACGCTTCACGCCTCCACCAAGAAGGGCAACCGCCCGTCCTTCATCCGAGCCGCGCGACCGGAAATCTCGAAGCCGCTCTACGAGCAATTCTGTGCCGCGCTCTCCACCGAGATCGGCAAGCCGGTCGGCACCGGCCGCTTCGCCGCCGACATGAAGGTGGCCCTCGTCAACGACGGTCCGGTGACCATCGTGATCGATACCAAGGCCCGCGAATAGCGTCCCCGGGAGAGCGGACCTCCAGCCTACAGCTGATCGATCAGCACCATCTCCCCGCCCTCCGCCGTGATCCGAGACATTGCTCGGGGCAGCAGATCAACCCCACCCTCAACGGCCATGAAGCTATCGGGATCCTGCGGGAGTGCTTCATCATACAAAACCTCTTTCGCGACCGCGGCCAAGACCGGCTCACCCCCGGCCCCCATCGTTAACCCCACGGTGAAGTTCTCGGTATCGCTGGCCAAAGGAATGAAGGGCCAGCGGATGAACGGATCCTCTCCGGTCCATTTCTCCAAGGCTTCGGTCCCGAGGATCAGGAAATAAGATCCGTCCTCCCGTTCGATCAGCGCGGAAGGACCCGCGAGAGTGCAATCCAAGGCAAGCTCCAACAAGGACTGCTGGGAAAACAGGTGCCGATTCTTGAGCGATCCTGCCGATGAAGCATTCCCGAATCCGGGAAACGGAAACGGCGCAAGGCCCTGCCTCTCCGCCTCCGCCCAGAAGGCCAGCATCGCCTTCCGGTAAGACTGGATCGCCGTATCACTCATCTCCGAAACACTTCATTCGACATTCGGAAATTCGGCATTCGGCATTCCCTTCCTACTTCTTGATCCGGATCGAAGTCCCGCAGAACGTGCAGTTGAACCACTTGAAGGCCATCACATGCATGGCCACCGCACCGATGTATCCGAACAGCGGCAGATGGTGCGCCTTCTTGTTCTTCAGGCAGTGCTTCGGCACATACATCCGCTGCGCACAGACCCGGCACTTCGCCCGCGTGCTGAGCAGCGCGTAGAACACGCCCAGGATCGGCACGGCGATCGGGAACGCGATGATCCACTTCGGGACCCAAGCAAACTGCTCCGGCTTCTCATCGTGCAGGATCAGCAGGGGTGCCGCGACCACCGCCAAGGGAATGCAGAACTGGAGCAGCACCAGGAAGAATCCGCCGAACCAAACCTTCAGCGGCTGATCGTGCAGCACCCCGCGGATGTAAAAGCGTGAGTTCGGATTGCGACCCTTGTTGGTCTCCGGGCGCGGCGCACGCAGCAGCGCGATCCGATCGTCCTCCATCCCGGCCTTGCTCGCCGAGCGACGCTCCACCGGGGCATCGCCCTGCGCTTCCTCGATCGTGCGCACGCGGGAGGCATCGAACCTCCGGCGACCGCCCAGATCCCCGATGTGCACCGCGGCAGTCGCCACAGCGCGGCGATTCACCGCCGGGGCTTCCGGGATCAAAACTTCGGGAGTCTCTTCCTCTTCTTCCCGTTCGATGGCGACCCGCACCTCCAGATCACCCAGCGCACGATTCAGCACCGGCGCGATGGCAATCTCGGTGGGGCCGATCCCCTGCTCCGCCAGCAGCCGGGCCGGAAGCGGCACGGCCACGGGGGCCACCGCCAGCATCTCCATCACCTCCGGATTCTCCTCGTAGTTCACGGGCTCCAGCGGCACGGGCGCTTCCTCAGGCACAGCCTCTTCCTGCGGCAGCTCGGTCACGGGCTCGGGGACCACCTCGTCCACCACCGGCGGAGCTTCCTCCTTGGCGGCTTTCGAGCTGCGGCGGCGCTTCTTCGGAGCCGGGGCCGGAGCCTCCGCTTGCTCTTCCTTCACCACCGTCTTGGTCCGGGCGCGGGACGAGCGGGCAGGCGCCGGGGCGGCGGCCGGATCGACCAGCCGCGCGGCCGAAGCCACCCAGCGTTCCACCTTCCGGCGTTCCGGCACCCGCGGCACGATCTTGAGCATGTCGTTCGCCGCCGCCATCTCGCGGACGAGCACGTCCACATTGGCCTTCGCGACCGCGCTCAGATCCGTCCAGCCGGTTGCTTCCAGAAGTTCGACTTCATCCGAACCGATTCCATCGATGGTAAGCAAATCCGACATTCCTTGGCGACGGGGCGCAATTTAGGAACTTAGCGGTGGGTTGCAAGGACTCATCGAAGCCCTTCCAGCATCTCCCGGAGTTGAACCAGCTTGGTTTCCCACTCCACGAGACGAGCCTTTTCCTGCTCAACCACTTCCGCCGGGGCACGGGCCACGAAGCTTTCGTTCGAGAGCTTCGCCTCGCTGCGGGCCTTCTCCTGCTCCAGCTTGGCAATTTCGCGCGCAAGACGGACTTTCTCCGCCTCGATGTCGATCAGGCCTTCCAGCGGCAGATAGATCTCTCCCACCGGGGTCAGCACCACCGGCGTGCCCTTCGGAGACTCGTAGCCCGGCTCGAGGCGGATCTCGCCTGCACCGGCCAGCAGGGCCAGCACCGGCTTCTCGTCTTCCAGCCACTCCACGGCACCCTTCACCACCAAGGTCACATCGCGGCGGGTCGCCACGTTGTACTCGGCCTTCAGGTTGCGCAGGCGGGCGGCGGTTTCGTAGATCGCATCCGCCTTCGATTGTTCCAGCCTGATGTCCTCCGCATCGAGGCCGGCCAGCACCGGTTCCTCCGGCAACTCGGCCTGCATCAGGAACTCGCCTTCCAGCGTGTAGCCCATGTTCAGCGAAAGCTCTTCCGTCACGTGCGGCATGTAGGGGTGCAGAAGCTGCAGGAAGCGGCTCATCACCGTATCGAAGACCGCCAGCGTCACCGCCCGGGCTTCCGGCTTCGCCGTCTCGCGGAGGTCGCCCTTCACGGCTTCCAGGAACTTGTCGCAGAACTCGCTCCACAGGAACTCATACAGGCGCTGCGCGATCTCGCCGAAACGATACTCTCCGTAGATGCGCGTGAGATCCGCGGACAGCACGTCCAGCTTCGCCAGGATATCGATGTGGAAGCAGTTGGCCATGCCGACCACTTCCTCGTTCTCCTCGTCGTCCGTCTCCGGGAACTCGATCTTACCCCCCATCTCGCGGAAGCGGCAGGCATTGTAGATCTTGTTGGCGAAGTTCCGCCCGCCCTCGATCTGCTCCTCGTCGTAACGCATGTCGGAGCCCAGCGGCGCGATCCGCATCAGGCCGAAGCGCAGGCCGTCCGAGCCGTAGCGATCCATCAGTTCGATCGGGTCCGGCGAGTTGCCTAGCGACTTCGAGAGCTTGCGCCCCTGCTTGTCGCGGATCAGCGAGGTGAAGAACACGTTCTTGAAGGGCAGCTCGCCCTCGAAGCGGAAGCCCGCCATGATCATGCGCGCGACCCAGAAGAAGATGATGTCCGGACCGGTCACCAGATCGGTGGTCGGGTAGAATTTCTTCAGCGTCGGCGTCTCCTCGCCCACATCCGCCATAGTGGCGAAGGGCCAGAGCCAGGAGCTGAACCAGGTGTCCATCACATCCTCGTCGCGCACCCAGTTCGACTCGTCGGCCGGAGCCTCGGTGCCCACGTGGATGTCGCCGGATGTCAGGTTCGCCATGTCGAGCGACTCGGCATTCTTGAGCGCCTCCAACTTCTCGGCGCGGTACCACACCGGGATCTGGTGACCCCACCAGAGCTGGCGGCTGATGCACCAGTCCTGCAGGTTCTCCATCCAGTGGGCATAGGTCTTCGCCCAGCGCTCGGGGCGGAAGGCGATCTCGCCCGTCGCCACCGCATCCGCGGCTTCCTTCACGCAGGGATACTTGAGGAACCACTGCATCGAGATACGCGGCTCGATCGGCACGTCGGCACGCTCGGAGTAGCCCACGTTGTTCTCATACTCCTCCACCTTGATGAGCAGGCCCATCTCCTCCAGCTTCGCCGCCGCGCGCTTGCGACCCACGAAGCGGTCCAGACCATGCAGCTCCGGCACTTCTGGGCAGTTGATGTGCGCGTCCGGAGTGAGAACATCGATGATCTCCAAGCCGTGGCGGATGCCGATCTCGAAGTCCGCCTTGTCGTGCGCCGGGGTGATCTTCAGCGCACCGGTGCCGAACTCCACGTCCACGTGGTCGTCCGCGATCACCGGGATCGCCGCGTGCGGGAAGGGCCGGTTCACCGTGCGGCCCACATACTTCGCATAGCGCGGGTCCTTCGGGTTCACCGCCACCGCCACGTCGCCCATCAAGGTCTCGGGACGCGTCGTCGAAATCTCCAGATACTCGCCCGGCGCATCCGTGAGCTCGTACTTCATGAAGTACAGCTTGGAGCGCTGCGGCTTCATGATCACTTCCTCATCGGACAGCGCGGTCAGTGACACCGGGCACCAGTTCACGATCCGCTTGCCGCGGTAGATCAGGCCTTCCTTGAAGAGCTCCACGAAGACATGGCTCACCCACTTCGTGTAAGCCTCGTCCATGGTGAAGCGCTCGCGGCTCCAGTCGCAGGAGCAGCCGAGACGCTTGAGCTGGCTGATGATGATATTGCCGTGCTTCTCCTTGAAGGCCCACACGCGTTTCAGGAACTCGTCGCGACCGAGATCGCGGCGGGTCAGCTTCTCGTTCTCACGCAGCTCGCGCTCCACCTTCGCCTGCGTGGCGATCCCCGCGTGGTCGGTGCCGGGCAGCCACAGCACTTCCTTGCCCTCTTGGCGGGCGCGGCGGGCCAGGATGTCCTGGATGGTGTTATTGAGGACGTGTCCGAGGTGCAGGATGCCCGTGACGTTCGGCGGCGGGATGACGATCGAGTACGCGGGCTTCTCCGAGGCCGGGTCGGCTTCAAAACATTTCCCTTCGATCCAGGCGGCATACCACTTGGCTTCAACCGCTTGGGGTTCGTAGGCTTTAGGCAAATCGGACATAATGGCGGCGGAGGGATGCCAGAGCCCCCCCGGTTTGTAAAGGGCCGGACATTCCTCGGCGGCAGGCACCCCGGCAGCCCGGCTCAGTCTCCGGGAATTCCTTCATCCATCACCCCCCGGATCTCCTGCTGCGACAGCGCCCCGGCGAAAATGAACACCTCATCCACCGCGCCGCGGAAAAATCCACCGTGCTGGTGATCCGGCTGGCTCTCCGTGTAGACCACGTTCCGCCCGACCCACACCCCGTGCTCCGCCCGCTCGATCTGGGTATTCACCTGCCGCAGCGCCCGCCGCGAGACCGGCTCGAGCTCGCCATCCAGGTAGAGCAGCACGTGTTTCCCGATGTCCGGCTGCGAGGCCTCGTAGAGCACCACCGCCACATGATGCCAGCGCCCGTCCCGCAGGTCGGTGCTACCCACCACCTGGCCGCCGTGCGCGCCCACCCGTAGCCGCCCCACCGCGCCCTCCGCCGCCAGCGGATTGATCGACACCTGCCAGACCGCGCCCAAGTCCGCGCTCTCGAATTGCCCCCAGGAGAGGATCCCGAAACCCTCCCGCGGGTTGAAGTCTTCCGGCACCTTCACCCAGAAGCTCACCGTGCGCGGCTCCTTCCCGCCGATTCCGCGGAAGGGACTTTCACCATAGCCCCCCTTGCCATCGAAGGCCATCGCCCGCCCGATCTTCCCCTCCGTTGACTCCGGCTCAGCTCCCCCGTCCATGGCCTGGAAGCGCATGTCGTAGTCCCCGGGGCCATAGCCCTTCACCTGCGCCCGGTCGATGGGACCGTCCTGCGCCTCCATCGGCCAATGTACGACATTCATCGTACCCCGTCGCAGCGGCGGCAGCGCGGTGTAGAACTCGCTGCCATCCGTGGTGAAGCGCGTGCCCGCCCCGCCATCAAAGCGCAGCGCGTCGTTCTTCTTCAGCAGCACCTTCGAGCCGCCGTCGGGGATCGCCTCCACTTCGCCGGAGAGCACGTGGGTCTCCACCTTCGAGTCATCCCCTACCGAAACCCCGAACTCCGTGCCCAGATCGATCACCGAGCCCTTCGGCGTGGCCACCCGGTAGCCGTGGCCCGCCTCCGTCACCTTCATCAGGATCCGCCCGCGGTGCAGCCGGGATTCCATCGCGCCGATGAACTCCAGATCCGCCGGACCTTCCACGATCATCCGGCCCTTGCCATCCATCTCCAGCTCCACCAGCCCGCTTTCAAAGCGCAGGCGGCTACCGGACTGAATCGCGCTTCCCTCCGCCACCGCCGCGCCATCTCCCCAGCGCAGCGTTTCCAGCCGTGCCACCGTGGCAACCTCAGTTGGTCGCGAGATGAGAAAGACCGAAATACCGATCGCGACCAGCGCCGCCATCGCCAGCACCCGCGTGCGCCATCGCCCATGCTGTATCTTTGTCTGCACGCCGGCCACGAAATCATCCTGCTCCGCCCGGCTCACGGCGGCCAGGACCTGCTGGGTCCGCCGTTCGCGCGTGAATTCATCCTCCATCGCCGCGCCTAACAGGCCGTCCACCAGCGTCTGGCCGCCCAGCTTCTTCAGCGCCTCCGGGTCCTTCCCGATCAAGCGCACCAGCTCCGCGGCCTCTGCCTCGCTTAGCTCGCCCGCGAGCAGGCGGGCCACGTTTTCATCCTGCGGCTTCATGCTTCGGGCACTTCAAGTTTGCGCGCCACACAGGCTGCCAGCGCGTCGCGCAGCCGGTGGAGTTGCATCGTCAGCGCGGAGTAGCCGCGACCGCTCGCCGCGGAGATCTCGCGCACCGTCTTGCCACTCACATAGCGCTCCGTGAGCAATTCGCGGGAGGGCCCGTCGATCCGGGCGAGGCACTTGTGCAAGGCCTCCAGCGCGTCCGATTCCTCCGCATCTCCCAGGAAAGCTTCCGTCCCGCGGTCGATCAACACCTGCAACTCCTCGCTGCCGCCGATGCATTGCTCGCGGCGCTTGCGGACGAAGTTCCTTAGGTGATTCACCGCGATCCCTCGCAGCCAGCCCTCGAAGCTCGATTCGCCGCGGTACGCCTTCACGCGCTTGAAGGCGGTCACGAAGACATCCTGCGCAAGGTCGTCCGCCGCTGCCCAATCACGGATCCGGGAGCGCAGGAAGCCGCGCACCCAGCCCTCGTGATGTCGCACCAGTTGACCGAAGGCCTCCATCCAGCCCGGACCGCGCTGTTGCACCTGACGCACCAGTACCTCCATCGCATCGTCGCAGGCGGATTCACGGCTCATGGCGGTCGGGTGTCTTCAGGCGGAGAAAGTGCCACATCAATCTTCACGAAAGCCTCGGACCCGGGCGATGCAAATCGCAGGACTTCCGGGGCATCCGTGCATTTTGCAGTTGATCCGGGCCTTATCCGGTCCACCGTACCAGCTGTCCACCTCCTTCGGACACCACCGCACCGACCTATCAGTTCATTGATCTTCAGTCATCTGACGCGAAAACGAGGACTGGATCTAATGAACCCGGCCCGATTGCGTCCGAAGGGGGAATACAACAAGCTAGGAAGGACTGACCCATGAACTCCACCCGATACGGCCTTTTGGCCACCATCACCGCATTCTCCGCTTGCGGGGCTTTGCTGACGCCCATCGTGGCGACCGCTCAGGACGAACAGGTTTCCGAGGAAACCGAGGTCCTGACCCGCGGTCCCGTCCACGAGGCGTTCGCGGAGGCCGTTAGTTTCGAGCCTGAACCAGGCATCCTCATCAGCACCCAGCCGCCGGAAGTGATCGACGAGCTGCCGCCTGAGCAGGAGCTGGAAGGCGACAACGTAACCTGGATCCCCGGCTACTGGGCTTGGGACGAAGACAGCAGCGATTTCCTTTGGATCAGCGGCATCTGGCGCAATATCCCGCCGGATCGCGAGTGGGTCCCCGGCTACTGGAATGAAGTCGGCAGCGAGTACCAGTGGGTTTCCGGCTATTGGTCGGATACCGGCACCGAGGAGGTGACCTACCTGCCCGCCCCACCGCGCTCGTTGGAAGCCGGCCCGAATGTCGCCGCCGAGTCGGATAACGACGTGTGGATCCCCGGCACCTGGATGTGGGCGGACACCCGTTACCGCTGGCGCCCCGGATACTATCAGCCCTACCGCGAGGACTGGACCTACGTGCCGGACCGCTACTCCTGGACCCCGCGCGGCTATGTCTACGTGAACGGCTACTGGGACTACACGGTGCCGCGCCGCGGCGTGATCTTTGCACCGGTGCGTTTCCATCACCACGTCTACCGTCGCCCGAACTTCTACTACTCGCCCGTCACGGTGATTAGCCTGAACCTGTTCGTGGATCACCTCTTCGTGCGTCCGCGCTACAATCACTACTACTTCGGTGACTACTACGAGCCCTCCTACCGCGATCGTGGATTCTTCTACAATGTGAACTACGCTCGCATGCGCGGTGGCTACGATCCGATCTTCGCACATCGCCGCTGGGAACACCGCCACGACCGCGATTGGGAGCGCAACCGCCTGGCAGACTTCGATTTCTTCCGCGATAACCGCGATGCCCGCCCGCCTCGCACTTGGGCGAACTTGCGCGACATCGGCGACGGTCGCCGCGGCTTTAAGGGACGCGATGGCAAGGACTTCGCCCTCGCTACCCCGCTCGCCCAGTTCGTCAAGAACCCGGGTGCGGATGCCGGTGATGCCGGTGGCAAGGGCCGCGGTCGCATGAACTTCAAGAAGCTCGATGGCGGTGCCCGCGAGAAGATTGTGAATCAGCGCAAGCAGATGGTCGACTTCACCAAGCAGCGCAAGCAGATCGAGAAGGAAGCCCCCGTGGGCAAGGCCGTGGAAGGCGAAGCTGCACCTAAGCCGGTGAAAGCCAAGCTCAACCGCTCGCCGATCATGGGTCGCAAGGCCGCCCAAATGGGTGACCAAGCCCCGCCGAAGCGCAAGCAAGCTCCCGCCGTGGCCGACAAGGACCCGGTGGCCGACGGCACCCCGCAACCCGGCGACAACAAGCCGGGTCAACCTGGACGCCCCGGCCGTGGTGGCCAAGGCCAAGGTGGCGGCAAGGGCAAACAGGGCCAGATGACGGACGATAAAACCACCACTCCGGACCAACCCGGCCGTCCCGGTCGCGGTGGCCAAGGTGGCGGCGGCAAGGGCAAGGGCGGCAACGCTGGCGACGATACCACTACCACTCCGGATCAACCCGGCCGTCCCGGTCGCGGTGGCCAAGGCGGTGGCGGCAAGGGCAAGCAGGGCCAGATGACGGACGACAACAAACCTGCTCCGGCTCCGAAGAAAGAGGAGGCCACTCCTGCACCGAAGCGTGAGCCCAAACCTCAGCCGGAAAAGGTGCAGCCGCCGAAGCGCCAGCCGCAGCCGGAACGTCAGGTCCAGCCGAAGAAGCAACCGCAGCCGGAACGTCAGGTTCAGCCGAAGAAGCAGCCTCAGCCAGAGCGCCAAGTTCAGCCGAAGAAGCAAGCTCAGCCGCAACCCGAGCGTCAGGTCCAGCCCAAGAAGCAGGCCCAGCCGGAACGCCAGGTTCAGCCGAAGAAGCAACCTCAGGCTCAACCGCAGCGCCAACAACCGCAACGCGAGGCCCAGCCTCAACGGGCACAGCCCAAGCGCGAGGCCCAGCCTCAGCGCCAGCAACCGCAGCGTCAGCCCCAACGTCCGCAAGGCGGCGGCGGTGAAGGCGGCGGCAAGGGCAAGAACAAGGAGAAGGACAACTGATCCGGCCCTCGCCTGAGCAATGATCAACCAACCGGCGGTGAGTCTCTCACCGCCGGTTTTCTTTTGCCATGAGGTCACCCCCTTTGGAGCCGCTGGCTCTTTCGGAGTGCGGCGAGCATCGCCGCTTTCGTGCGATGTGGCCTCGCGCATAGGCGCCTCCCCGCCCCGAAGAGACCTCTCAGCTAGGCTACAAGCTTTTCGCAGTGCGCCTCCGGAGCATTCCCGCTCTCGTACGATGTGGCCTCGGGCATAGGCACCTCCCCGCCCCGGAGAGACCTCTCAGCTAGGCCACAAGCTTTTCGCAGTGCGCCTCCGGAGCATTCCCGCGCTTTCGTACGATCTGGCCTCGGGCATAGGCACCTCCCCGCCCCGGAGAGACCTCTCAGCTAGGCCACAAGCTTTTCGCAGTGCGCCTCCGGAGCATTCCCGCTTTCGTACGATCTGGCCTCGGGCATAGGCACCTCCCCGCCCCAGAGGGGCATCGGAGCTTAGCCGGTGCGCAAGCGCAGCGCAGCCACCGGTCACGCCCGCCACACCATTGGCGCCCCGGAGGGTCGCCGGAAATGACCGGATTACCTCGGCACTCCCCCGTCAGGCAGCAGCAAGTTCCCATGCCCCTCCGTGGCGAAGAACCGCTAGACCCCCTCACCTCTCCTTCTTCTCCAAGAACTCCTCCACCCCTTTCCTCTCCGTGGAAGACAGCGTGTTCACCCACTGCTGCATCGCCTCCGGATCATACATCGCCCAGTTCTTCGCCAGGTTCTTTTGCGCCCACTGCCGTGTCTCCCCTGCGGGCAGCGATTGCACCCACTGCGAGGCGGCATCCGGATCCTTCTGCGCGAGAAACACCGCATGGCGCGAGGCCGCGTTGTTCGCATCGAAGCTCCGGGACGGACCGAAGGGACTCGGATTTTCCGGCTGCTTGGGCTCCTCCTTCGGCGGCGGATTGTTCACCAGATAAAGGATCGCCTCGCCCTGCAATCCTTGAGCCGAACCACCGCTATCCCCGTGGCTCGAATTTGCCAGCAGCATCGCCAGCGATGATTTATCAGCAGCCGCCATTCCGCGGAACTCGGTGGTGAGTTCCTCGATCTTCTCCTTCGGCCACTGCTGGATGTAATAGGTATAGGTATTGGCGTTGGCCCTGTCGCCAGACATCACCGCCTCCAGCCACTCTTTCGGTTCCTTGATCAGATGGGGTTCCTTCCTCGCCACGGTTTCACCGTTCTCATCCGTCACCTTCACGAACTTCTGAGCGATCGCGCGGTCCTCGTCGGTCTGCAAGGCAGCCATCAGCGCCTCCATCTTCTTCGGATCATTCTGGGCGTTCCGGAAGATGTTCTCGATCACGTTGTCACGATTGCCCTTTTCAAGATCCATGTTGCCGAGCATCGCGAGCGCCTCGGTGGGATTCTTGTTCGCATAATACTGGATCGCGAAATTCCACACGTTCTTGGCATCGGTCCCCGAGAATCCCATACCTTCCAGATCCGCCTCCAGCCACTTGCCGGCATTGTCCGGGTTGATCAGGTTGTAGGGTTCATTCGCGATTTGCTTCTTCCATGAATCCGGAAGCCCGGCGAGGTGGTCCAGGATGCCTGCCTTGATATTGTCATTATCGGAGTACGCATTGCGGAAGGTCTTGTATCCATCCTGCCTCTCCATCAGCTCCTTCAGCGTTCCGGCGAAGTCGGCCTTCAGCTTCTGGCCGGTCAGCGCTCCCTCCGCCCGCTGGCGCAGGCGGGCCGGCATGTCGGCGAAAAGCGACTCCAGCGCCGCAGGGTCCTTCTTGACCAGTTCCTGGAAGAATTGATCGCCCTGATAGTAGTTCGAGTCGTTGAAAGCCCCCCGTTCCAGCATCGCCCTCGCGTGCTGCAAAGCCAGCTTGGCATCCACCTTCAGCACCGATGACAACACGTCCAGCTCGATGCTTGGATTCGGCCGTCCGGCGCAAAAGGCGAGTGCCTTTGCCGGATCATCCTTCGCCAGCTTGGCTAGCATTTCCTGTGCGCGGTAGGAGTTGCTCTTGAGGTGATAGGCGATCAAGCCTTCGGGATCCTCGGCCTCCCAGCGCTGGTAGGCGATCTTGTTGAAGAGCGTGAAATCGTAGCTGTCCCCGGAGTCGAACCAGCGGTTCTCCAGCCATTGTTCCAGATCGGAGAGCGGCATGCTCTGCACCAGATCGATCGTGGCGCGCATCCGCTGCTCGGGAGTGGCTGCCCCGCGGATCGCAGCCATGGTCTCGCGCACCTGCGCGGGGATCCCGCCGTCGCGCAGCTTCCGCTCCCGGTGCTTTGAATCCACGGCGCTACCGGCCTCGACCACTTTCCCCGCGGAAGCCCGCGTCTCCGGTGCGGCGAGATGCCAGCCTGCCAGCGCGGTCGCCAGGAATCCCGCAGCGCAGGCCGAACGAAAAACGAGAGGAGAAGGCGCGCTCATGGGTTTTGCTTGGGAATGTATTGTTGCAGATCCTTGGCGAGTTTCTCGCTCAGCTCGGCACTATCCATCCAGGCCCGGACACCCTCGGGATCGCGGCTCGCCCAGTTCGCCACCACGTTGTGGATCGCGGTGTTGGGCTTGGCCGAACTCTGCGCCCACTCCATCGCGCTCTCGTAATCCTGCTCTTGGATGCTTTTGTTGACGATCGCGTTGATGGCACGATCCCGCACATCGGATTCCGGCTGCTTGTTAACCCAGTTCACCAGCCCGTCGATGTCGTTCTCCGCCCACTGCCCGGTGAGGTTGTAGAAGGTGGAACTCTCCGCATACGAAGCACCCTCCGCCGGCAGGTGGAGGGTCACCGTGCGCTCGGGATCCTTTGCCATCAAGGCGGCCATCAGATTCTGGAGCTCCCTCGATCCCCCCGAGCCCCAAGTGGTCGAGCCCCCGTTGCCGAGTTCGACCCGCATGTTCAGGTTCATCGCCGTGGGGCACTCATCCAGCATCTGCCGGGCAAGCTCGAAAGCCCGGTCCGGATCGCTCGCCAGATAGTGCATCGCCGCCTTGGAGTAGCGTTCGGTGAGGACCAGTGGTGCCTTGATATCCTTCAGTGCGGCGACCGCAGCCTCCGGATCCGATTCGAGTTGTTGGTTGAAGAGCACGGTCTCCATCTGGCGCTTTAGTTCCCCGGAAGGAGTCTGATCGATCATGCGCTTGAAGACTTCCGGATCCTGCTTGCTCACCGTATCCAGCAGCATGCCCATCGGGTCGCGTCCGTCTGCGTAGGAGTAGAGTCTTCCCTGCGGTTTTTTCTCCTGCAGCCACTCCAGCGCGGTCCAGGGGTCGCGCATCGCCAGCACCTTGAAGAGTCCCGGGTGCAGACCCCTGTCATTCTCCAGCAAGAAGTTCAGAATCTTCTCCGGATCGGCGCGATCATCCCACTTCACCAGCCCCTGCAGGGCATTGTTGCGGCTGTTCTCCGGCAACTCTTCGAAATGCTCCAGCAACCAATCCGGATGGAACTCGCCGATGCCCCAGGTCACGTTGTTCACCCGGTCCGGATTGCTCGCCTTGGCGGTGGCCAGCGCGGTCTCCGGATCATGGCAGGCCCATGCCCACCACGCGTAATGCTCGTCCGGCGTGCCCTTCGCGGCGGCGATGGCACCCTGCGGGTTGATCCGGGTCCAGTTGATGAAGATCAGGTCGTTGATGTCGTTCTCCCGATTCTCCTTCTGCCGGTAGTGATCCCAGAAGCCCTTCAGATCCTCCTCGCTCGCATCCACCATCCACAGCGCCACCCGCGAGTAGAGGTCCGGTCCTTCCGCCGTCTTGATCGATTCCAGCGTATCCTTCGATTTCAAGGCGGAGCCCGCCATGTGGCTCATCGGCTTCACCTTTGCCCCCGGGGACGATGAGGCCGCGCCATCTGCCGCAGTCGGCGCGGAGGAAATCGCCCCTCCGGCAGCAGGCGCGGCCGCGGCGGGGGAGCTCATGGATTTCCTGAGCACATGCCCTGTCGCCAAACCGGCAGCGCAGAGCCCGAGGAGCAAGAGAATGGGTTTTCCCTTCACTGGGGTGGGTTGAAGTCATGGAAATACTGACTCCGAGATAAAGGGATGCGTTTTTCCAATTTCCGGTCAATCCGATTTGCAAGCCGCCGGAGAGAGCAACCGACAATACTGACCGGATTAGAGACCGGACCTCAGGAGGATTGGATCCCATTCGCGTCAATTGGCGTCCATTCGCGGTTTTGAGGATCCAGGTAACGGTGGAACCAAGCCCGGGGATTGGAATCCGCCTTCCATTGACTCTCCCGGCATGCCGCGACTACTGTTCCGGACATTCACCGATTCATGAAGCGAAGCACCGCGACGATTCTCCCCACCGGAGCCCTGCGCTGGTCCACGGCCTGCATCCTCGCCGGCCTCGGCCTGAGCGGCTGCGAACGCAACTACGTGGCCACCGCCAAGGACCAGCAGATGGCGGAAACCCAGAAGCGGATCGAAACGCTCGATGCGCAGAAGGCGAAGCTCATGGGCGGCGAGGTGCCGAACAATCTCTACATTGAAGGCGTGGGCTACTACCACTCGCTCGCCCGCGATTTCTTCCCGCATCCCTACGGCTACGAGCATCAGGGCAAATGGTTCGTGAACGGCACTTGGGCGACCCAAGCTCCCGTGGAGAATGAATCCTCGAGCAAGCCCACGCCTGAAGCGCTCAAGAAAGTGCAAGCCGCGCTCGAACGCGAACAGCAGTTGCTCGCCGCGCAGTCGAAGAATGGCAGCGCCACCCACGGCAGCGGCTTCGGCATGGGCAATGCCCTGCTGATGTACTGGCTGCTGGCCGGAAACCGCGGCGGCTTCACCCACGGTCCCGGCTTCCAGCGCGCCTCCGCCCAAGCACCCGCATGGCAGGGCGAGGTGGAACGCCAGCGCGGCAACGTGAATTCCTACGCCTCCGCGAATCCCGGCTACCGCCGCATGGTGGAGCAGAGCCGCGCCACCGGCACGCCGGTACGCTCGGGTCAATCGGTGCGCGGCGGCTTCGGCTCCAGCCGCAGCGGCGGTGGATTCTCTTCCGGCACCTGATGAAAACTCCGGTGCGTTTGGAAGTCCGGCCGCCACGCAGCGGCTGGCAGGAGCGCGTGGAATCCGCCGGCCTGACTTGGCACGGCGCCGGGGGCGAGCCCTACTGGACGGAGGACCGCAATCTGGTCTTCACGCTCGAGGCCGCCGAGGTGCTGGAGGCTGCCGCGAACGAGCTCCACGCGATGTGCCTGCAGGCCTGCGACGAGATCTCGCGCCGCGGCTGGTGGGACCGCCTCGCCATCCCGGAGGCCGCCATCGGCATGGTGCAGGCCTCCTGGCTGGTGGGCGACAAATCGCTCTACGGCCGCTTCGATCTCGCTTGGGACGGCACCGGCACGCCCAAGCTGTTAGAGTATAACGCGGACACCCCCACCTCCCTGCTGGAGGCAGCGGTGATCCAGTGGCAGTGGCTGGAAGACGTGGCCCCGCAGAGCGATCAGCTGAACTCGATCCACGAGGCACTGATCGAGCGCTGGCAGCTTTTTCCCGAGTCCCGCATCCACCTCGCCTGCAAGTGGGACCACCTGGAAGACCGCCAGACCATCGCCTACCTCGCGGAAACCGCGGAGCAGGCCGGCAAGGAAGTGGAGCTGATGGACATCGGCGAGATCGGCTTCTCCGAGAGCGGCCGCTTCACCGACATGAACGAACGCCCGATCGAGCGGCTCTTCAAGCTCTACCCTTGGGAGTGGATGGCGGAGGAGCCCTTCTTCGCGGAGATCGGCCGCGAGCGCGAACGCTTCACCGAACCGGCCTGGAAGATGATGCTCTCGAACAAAGGCATCCTGCCCATCCTCTGGGAGCTGAACCCCGGCCACCCCTTGCTACTACGTTCATCGTACAACATGGAGGGCCTTGGCGGTGCCGACCGCTGGGTCGAGAAGCCCTTCTTCGGCCGCGAAGGCAATGGCGTCACCATCCGCTCCCGCGCCTACCACTCCCCGCCGCCCCTGCCCTCGCAGGACGGCCCCATGGTCTATCAGGAGCACGCCCGCCTCTTCGAGTCCGGCGGCCAGCACGTCGTCTGGGGTCTCTGGATGGTCGGCGACGAGTGCCGCGGCCTCTCCGCCCGCGCCGACAGCAGCCCCGTGACCGGCAATCTCAGCCGCTTCCTCCCCCACCGGATCGAAGTTTGAAAACTACAGACAAAAACAGACAAAAATCCCTTGCGCCGGGCAAACTTCCGGGTAGGTTCGCGGCCCGCGCCGAAAGGCGCACCACACAAAATCGCGGGATGGAGCAGCCAGGTAGCTCGTCAGGCTCATAACCTGAAGGTCGTAGGTTCAAATCCTACTCCCGCCACCACTTTCAAAGCCCTGTGACTCAAAGAGTTGCAGGGCTTTTTATTACGTTAGCACGTGCTCGCGGGTCTGGCTTCATCATGCATCGAAATGCGGGCTTATGCCGGACCTATTGCGCGGTTAGTTGCGCGGAACCAGATCGTTGGAGACCGGGGGAAATTTGGGTCGCCATGAACGGGCCGTATGATTCGAAAATGCGTCGCAAGCTCCTGAAAGCGTGCTAACTGGGGGCAATGGAGGAAGAAAATAGTGAGCCTCGAGATACAAAGTGGAAACAATACCGTCGCTTTCAGGACAGAATTGAGCACTATGTTTTACCAGACGTAGAGGCATTCCAAGAAAAAGATAGTTGGCGCTCCGGCTTCTTAGTCTGGAACGTCCCTACAAAGACATTCTCGGCGTATTCCTTACCTTTCAATTACAAGTTCACCCAACTCGCAAAGGGGAACTATTTAGACCTTGAGGAAAGCCCTCTCGACACTGACGAATCACCAAAATCATTCTTTCTCATGCTACTAGCATCTAGGGGTTTCGGCGTAGAAGGCATACCTACCCATTCACCAAATGTGGCGAGAAGGTGGCGCCAGTATGCCATCGCAAGGGAACTTGTCGAACTTGAGCGGGACCTCGAAGCCCCCCTTAGCGAGGACTATAAGCGAACTAGGCTGTCGATGGCTGATAATGAGACTGAATTCAATCGATACGTAGGCGAAAAGCTTACTGAGATGCTTCGCGGCAGCACCGCTTCAGCCGATTTCCGCTGCGTTGCACAATGGATAGGTCGGATTGAGCATTTAGAAAAAGAAGGAATTCCCGCGGCATACCAAGCTTTCTTTCGATCTGTTGAAGAAGCAGCGGGAAAAGCGCTCGCACGTGGCGATTACCCACCTTTGCCAACGAAGAAGGCGGTTCGAGACATCTTCGTCGGGACCTCGCTAGGTACAGATAAATCGTTCGGCGACATCTGCAAATTGCTGCGGTTCAACTGGCTTCCTTGGGACCGTCCAGGCCCAAGGAGATCATAAGGTGCTTAGACTCCATTTGAGCGGGTCCAATTCGGACGGAGTTCGGTGCATCGTGGAGGCGATGAAAGCAAATCGAACGCTCGTAGGAGCAGAAGCGTGCATCTCAATAGTTTTTCCGGATCAACCCTCCCGTCCGAGTCTGCGCAGCTTCAGGGAATGGCAGGCGCGGGGCTACTTCCCCTTTGTTCGGGTCGGACGCCGTACATTTTTCGATCCCGAAGAAGTTCGCTCGGCTCTTGATCGCCGTTTCCGCATCAACGCCAATCCAGCCCAAGGAGGGGAGCAGCCGTGAGCGCAAACCCAGCGATCGGCGGCAACGAAGGCCCGTCACCTGTAGGCAAGCTGACAGAGGCCCACAGCATCATTCCCAGCCCGGACTCGGTCCAACTGCCTGCAAATGATCCCGAAACAATCAGGAAATTAGCTTGGTTCAGCGAAGAGGCGGACCGGGCCTTGGCCACATCTCAAGATCAGGCACAGAGCGTAGTTGAGTACGCAAGAAAGTGCGGGGAATTTCTGAACAGGGCTAAGGACCATCTACCCCACGGTGAATTCCAGAAATGGCTTCAGCAAAATTTCAAAGGATCAGCTCGCACGGCGCACAACTACAGGCGACTCGCCTCAAACTGGCAGAGCATTGCCGATCTGCCATTTGAATCCGTTGCGAGTGCAATCGCGCTAATTCGCTTCGGAGACTCTCCTCCTGAAGAAGTCAACTTGGAGCAGGCCGGCCATGAGAAGCGAACTCCAGCGGAGGATGACGGGGCAAACGCGGCATCTGGACGGGGAGAAAGCTGTTGGGAGGCGGATTCGGTGGCCCCATTGATTGCGCGAGATGGCGATGCACAGACACTACCGTCATCTGAATCATTGCGGGCATCTGGCAACAAAGCCGCGGCCGTAATTGTGCTTCTGAAGAAGCATCTCAAGGCGGGGCCGACGGAGGCCATACGAGAGGAGCTTCGAGAGGTGCAAGAATTTTGCCGTCAGGAACTTTCGAAGTTGGGTTCGGCCATCGAGTCAGAGCCGGGAGCGCCACCGATTTCGGGATCGCTTTGAACATCAAACCTCCCCCCACCACATGTCGTGGCCGGGCAGGTCGCGCATGCGAGGATGCCAACTGAGAACTCAAAAAACATGATCGAAACCAGACTTCCGCAATGGTTGTTAACTTTGATCGCCGCGGTGCCAAACGCCGGCAGGGGCGTTCACCTGTGGCTCTTCAAGGTCGCCCGCCAGCTGCACGCTCACCTGCACGAAGAAGACATCGTGCGAGTTCTCATGAATGCATGCCAAGGCTGCGGCCGGTATGTGTCACCGCACGAAATTCGCGACGCAGTGGTAAACTCCCGGAGAATCTCGTGGCAGCCTCCCGGGTTGAGAAAGTCCGTAAATCGGGAATTCAAGGCAGCCTGGCCAGATGTCGATCCGAACCTCCGCCGTAACGCGATATTCAGCACTGGGATAGATGGTGTAGCGGACTTGTGGTCCGCATCGCCCACCATCTGCACCCTTGACTCATTAAACGCGGAGTCGGTCATTGACCGAATTTTCCCGAATAATCCCCTCCTATGCATTGGCCAGACGAACGCTGATTTCGCCACAGCTCCGAGAGAGGACTTCCGCGGGAAGCTTTCCCGGATGTCCCTGATCGTCCCGAGTTCCATGTCGGCCCTCACAGGAAAGAGGAAAAAGGACGGGAAAGTTTCTGCCCACACTCTGGAGAATACTGGCCCGAGGCACTACCTGGTGACTGAATTTGATCAAGGTCCCAAGGGTGAGCAGGCAGCTTTAATTTGGCATTTGAAGCAGTTTGCGCCCCTGACCGCTGTCATCTGCTCAGGAGGTAAATCATTGCATGCTTGGTGGAACTGCCACGGTGTGGACGAAGCCAAAGTTCGGATCTTCATGCGCTACGCGGTGATTCTGGGTGCCGATCCGGCCACTTGGACACGATCCCAATTCGTAAGGCTACCCCAAGGCTGGCGTGCTGATAGGAAGGCGTTGCAGGAAGTGGTCTATTTCGATCACACAAAGGTGGAGGGGCTGACGCCATGAGCACTAGCGATTGGATTGCGCCGCCAGGCGTAGGCCTCGATAAGGCTGGTGATGAGGACGCCATCCCTAACTTCCCGATGCATTGCCTCCCTGGAGCCGCGGGCGCAATGGCAGAAGAAATCGCTCGCGTCACAACGTCGCAAAGCAATGTCTTGGCGGGTGCATCGGTGCTGGGGTTCCTTTCCGCAGCGGTGGGTGCCGGCTTCGAGATCGGTACCGGCGCGGAGAGAGTCACGAAACCGAATCTTTTTGTCATGATCATAGCCCAATCGGGCACAGGCAAAGGTGAGGCATTCAAGCTTGCGGGAAAGCCATTCGAGGATGCCGAAGCTAGGGAAATTGAGCGCTTTGAGATGCTGATCCGACCCGGCTTAATTTCCGAGTTAAGCGTAGCGGAGAAGAGAGCAAAAAGGTTATGCACCCGCGCGGCCCAAAATTCGGATCTACATCTCCGGAACTCGGCTATGGAGGAATATAAAAAGGCTGAGGAAGAGCGGGTGGCGTTGCAACGGAAACTTGAATCCGCCCCACGTTATAAAGTGGGAGATGTAACGAAGGAGGCGCTTGCAATGGTGATGCAGGGGCAGCCTGGCGAGGCCGTCGCTAGCCTCTCTAGCGAGGCCCGCGGGATTTTCTCAATCGTGAAAGGGCGGTACGGAAAGGAAGGGGGTGACGAAGATTTCTATTGTTCAGCCTATTCCGGCGACAGCCTTGCGGTTGATCGTGTGGGGCGTCCACGTGTCGTTCTTCGTAAACCATGCCTGTCGGTTCTTTGGATGGTGCAACCCGATGCCGCCCGGCGTGCGTTTGGGGACGAGACATTGACTGAGTCCGGCTTGCTGCCGCGATTTCTGATCGTTGATCCGAAGGTAGAACCGAAAGAGCGCCAGGGTGAAGTGAGTGGCATTTCCAAAGATGTGATGGATGGCTGGAACAGCCTGGTGGGGGACCTTCTAATCTACCGGCGGGGCGGAGAAGAACCGATGAGGGCTACAGCATCCGCGGAGGCAGCTGCAATTCTCCAGGAATATGAGAACGAATGCATCCGCGCACGGCGGCGTGGCGGGGCTTTGCATGACATGGCTCCATACGTCGCTAGATGGTCGGAAAACGCTTGGAAGGTCGCCTTGGTCCTACATGCCGCTCGCCACGGAGGGCTTGCTCATTCTTTTCCTTTAGCGGCTGAAACTGCCCGTGATGCGGTAGAGCTGGTCAAATGGTTCTCGGAGCGCCAGCTTGAAGTGCTGTCCGCCGGCAGGACCGAGATGCTACGGAAGAGGCTTGTGGCACTTTTGGCAGTTTTGACAGAGAACGCTGGTGAAGTTTCGCTTCGGGAGCTGCGACGTTCCCATGCGTTCGACGAGTCGGAGGTTAGACGACTTTATGAGAGATTCGGTCAATCTTTCCAAATCGTTGAGAAGCGAGGAACGGGAGGAAGACCTTCCATGGTGGCTACAACGAAGCGCCCACTCGAAGATGTGTAACTCAGCCCAGTCAGCTCAAAAATGGATCCTTCAGTGTCTCCCTGCCAAAAATGCCAAAACAGCCAAAAGATAAACTGGAGACCATGTGACCGGAGTCGTCGCCGATGCGGTGCAACAGGCATGCCAAGGAGCCAGGCGCCTCTAACCACTCGATGCGATCCGCAAGCGCTATTTCCCAAACCTCCAACCTCGCTTTAAGGCCCTGCGGGAGGCGCAGGACAAGGCGGCGGGAGACCTGCACCGGTCCGCGACTGCGATGTCGCCCTCCGCTTCTTGCTCATTCCGGGCAGCTGCAGGGGAAAGCAGATCCCTGAGAAACAAACCTAGGGATCAATCTGAATCTCCAATCTTGACCCCCGCAACCGGCCTCATAAGATCCTTTCCGATCAGCCATCCGCTGATCCGGGATTGATACCCCGTTTATCGACGCCGAGGTGTCGGCGAAAAACAACACCCCGAGCCAAATGGCCCGGGGGATGGCGGTGGATGTCCAGCCGTGCGGTTCGCCGCGCGGTAAAGACCGCCATTCCGTTTCGATAACGGAGTATCAACCCCCGGTCCACCAGGATCGGGGCCGGGGATTGGATGGCAACCTTCCAACTCTATGAAAATCACGCCCTTCGCGATGTTGGCACTTCTTGCGAGCAGTCCCCTCTCCCATGGCCAAGCTGAAAAGCAGCCAAGCACCCCTACTAAGTCCGCGACCGCCTCGAAGGGACCGCAGCTCCCTAAAACCATCACGGCCGATCAGGTAAAGGAGGTGTGGGTGAAGAAGCTGGTTCCCCCTAAGACTCTGGATCCGAAGTATCATCAAACGATCAAAGAGTTCAAAAAATACTTGGCCGACATCAAGGCCGGCAAGATGGATCTGGAGGCGAAGGAAACAGCTGCCACGTATAATCGAAATCGGGCCATGAAGGATGGCGATACCGCAGCGGCATCAATCTACGAGGCGGAACTGGAGCGCCTCTCAGCGGCTAGGATCGCCACTGCGACGCGTAAGCAAGAAGAAGGTGAAGCGCTCCGGCTAAGAACCCAACTAATGGACATCAGCTCCAAACTCGGGAATCTGGAGAGCGAGATTCGAATCAGTCGGTGATTACTCGATCTCCTCTACCCTCTGAGCCCGACAGAGGCTTGAAAGGAAGCCTCCAAGGCCATTTGCACGGTCAGAGTCGCTAGTGAGCCTCTCAGATGGCAGCAGCGTGCTCGAAACGCGACTCGCGGCAGGCTTCCTCCCGCGCTCGCGCGCACGCGCGAGGGCTGCATCTTCAGATCCGAAGAACTGCTGGCATCACTACGGGCATCGTAAGTGGCTTCCTCTTGGCACCTCGATGGATCCGCCGGAGTTTATGCAAACGGTGGTGGGATACCTTGGCGGGGGGCTTCTCGGGCGCGCAGAGTTTCAGTCCCAAGCGTAGGCAAACCTCAGTGATCTGCAAACGTGGTGCATGGGCTCGCGTGGCAGTCCAAAGACTGCATGCTCCGACCTTTAATGCAGCGTGGGTCCAAAAAATCGGTGCCCCCGAGACCCAATCACGGCACGCTTTTCCCGTTGCGAAACGAAGCAGTATTAGGGCCCACGAAACCAAGTGTTAATTTGGACCTTTGGTGATTGATTCTTCGATTCATCCTCCGATCCTAACGCGGTGGATACTCCGGTTTGCATCTTAGTCCGTGTCTCAACTAACGAACAGGACAACGCCCGCCAAGTGTCCGAACTCGAGGCCGTCGCCACGCGAGCCAATTGGAAAGTCGTGGAAGTAATCCGTGAAAATGGGGTGGGCGGGAGCAGCCGCATTCGGCCGGGCCTCGCTCGGGCTTTGCACCTAGCGGAAACAAAAGCTGTCCGCAAAGTGATGGTGCACGAAGTCTCGCGATTATCGAGACACCCCGCAATTCTTCATGATGCTGTCGAACGCATGAACGAGGTGGGCGTCTCCCTCTATTGGCATGCCCAAGCATGCGAAACCCTCTTACCAAACGGCAGCCGAAACCCTGCTACCGGCATGATGCTGGCAATTCTCGGTGAGATGGCTCGCTACGAGAAAGAGAACCTCGTAGCCCGAATTCGCTCGGGTCTTGCCGAAGCTCGGCGCAAAGGCCGAAAGCTGGGGCGCCCTGCGGGCTCGACTCTCACGCGTGCTGATCTGCTGGCAAAGCACGAAGACATCGTTCGGTCGCTCCGGGCTGGGAAGGCCCTTCGCGACATTGCCGCTCGGACGAAGAAAGGCTTAAGCACCGTGAAGCGTGTAAAGGTAGCCTTAACCGATCGTACTCCTTCTAAGGTTCAAGGGTGTCTGGGAGGATCATGATTCAGGCGTGCTCGAATTCATTGTACTCCCTGAGCCGCTCCCCTTTCCTCGTAGTGCTCAGGCTTCATCGCAAGTGCGCCCCTGCTGTCTTCGTCGATGGGCGGCAGCACTGTCACCGAAATGTGGAGTCTCCGCCCGTCCGATAGTCCTTCGAGGAGCGAGACGTCCTCCATGCCGGCGGCGAGCAAAAGGGACTGAGAGGCAGCGACGATCAGACTGCGACATTCTTCCGGAATAGCCATAGCATGAGGTGGAGCGGCGCGGGAGAATGCCTGTGCAGGTACAAACCGAATCGGGCGCAGTGACAAGTGTCCTTGCCTAGCTTGCGTAGATCACCGCAGGGCCCTTTCGACGAAGTCCGGCGGAAACTGGGGATCGTTCCGTATCAAGCTTTCCCGCCTCGGGTCGGCTTCAATCGCAGCTTTTGCAAGGGATCTCGCCTGGCGCTGATTACCCGCTAGGTTATAGATCGCCGCCAACTGGTGCAGAATCACTCCTGCCGCCGCTTTAACTTCCCTGCTGGCACAGCAGAGCATGAGCGCGAGGGTTTCCGCCATCCGATAGTGGCGGGCTTGGAAGGCGCAGAACATTCTCACGCGCAGAGCTCGCGGATGACTCACATTGTTGCAAGGCAATGCCGTGAGAGACTCCCAAGCCTCTGCATGCATTCCGAGTTCGAGGTAACCCTCCGCTTCGGCGAAAACGTCCACACATGACCTATGGGGTCTCGTCTTCGCGGGCACAATCATTGAAAGGGCGCGCTTTCGCGGTGTTCCCATATGATGCTCGTCGTTGCGAGTGCCCTTTCATCCAAGCACTTCCGCCAGATAGTCCGCCACGATCCGCGCGATCTCCGCCGGCGTTGCATCATCAAGCATCTTGTAATCCAACTCGCCCTGCGCGCCCGCTCCCTCCCGGCTACAGACCAAGTGGGCGGCCAAGCCCGTGATCACCGAGAACACCAGGCGCGGGGCCTCCGGCTTCTCCAGCAGCTTGAGCGAGATCTGCCACTCGCCTCGCGGGTTGGCATCCGTGTTCACCGTCGCCTTCACGCCCGCAGCCTCCAGTCCTCGCCATGCTTCCAGTAGGGTTCGGTGCACCACGCCGTGCAGCACCTCGTGCTTGGAGGGTATGGCCTCGCCCAGACTTTCCCTCTGCGCCGCCTTCCCAGCCTCTCGCTCGCTGGCACGGAGCTGGGCGGAGGCAATGACCTCACTGAATCCGTTGTTGTTCATCGTTTTCGCTCGGAAAGATTGCTCCGCCCTTTTGTTCCGTCCTCTTATGCGGCCACCGGGTGAAGAGACTCCGGCCCGGTCCCGGGATCAAACCGCTCCGGCAGGATTTCAAGGCTGCGGATCTTCCAGTAGTAGAAGTTTGCCCAGCCCCTAAGGCCATCTGCTGGCCCTTCCCTCACGCAGGCTTTCACGATCAGGGATCCTC
>NZ_JAPDDR010000021.1 GCF_025950095.1 Luteolibacter rhizosphaerae
CGATTGGGGTGGAGGAGTCGGCGGGGTGCTGTTCACGATCCGCTCCGGCCAGCGCTCCTACAATGCCTACAATTCCCGCGGCGATGTGGTTTCGACCTCCGGCGACAGCGGCACCGCCACGTGGCAGACGACCTACGAGGCATTCGGCACCCGCACGGCGGAGGACGGCAGCAATGCCGGGCGCCAGCGGGCCAACACCAAGGACGAGGATCCCACCGGCCTGCTCAACGAAGGCCACCGCTACCGCGACCTCGAGGCCGGGGTGTTCATCTCGCGCGATCCGGCGGGCTTCGTGGACGGCCCGAATGTTTACGCCTATGTGAGGCAGAACCCGTGGAGCGCGTTCGATCCAGAAGGCTTGTTCATGCAGTCCTTCGGTGATTGGGCCGCGGAAAAGTTCGGAGCCCCACCCGCGCCAGTAGCCTTCATGGCCAAGCACTCGGGCAAGGTGACCGGAACTGTCCACGCGATCAATGGAGCCGCAAGCTTCGTGCCAGTTCTCGGTAAGGTGGCGGACGGGCTCGACGCCGCGGTATTGGCTGCGGAAGGCGACTACACCGGGGCCGCGGTAACTGCGGGCGGCGGCAAGGCCGGTCAGCTTGCAGCCAAGGGCTTTAAGGCGGCAAGCACCGCGGTGAAGATAGCGTCCCACGCTGAGGATACCGCGAAGGCCCTCAAAGTTGCCGCAACCTCAGCGGATGCCGCCAAAACGGCCCGAAACGTCACCGAGGAATCCGCAAATCTGGCGGAGACACTGAGTTCCGGCGGTCAGGGGCTGGGGTTCAGCTACAAGCAGGCCGCAAATAATACAGTAAGGCAGTTTGGCGGACTAAAATTCAGAGCTGTCCGCGATCTTGGGCATGTGGATGATGCTACTCTAAAGGCGATGCAGAAGCACGGCTTTGCAGCGAAAACGAAAAATGGTGATCCAATCGTCTTACATCACCATCAGCAGAATCCGGCTGGTCCGATCATTGAGATGCCCGCGCCAAACCATTCCATCGGAAACACGAAGCAGCATCCTTTCGGAAATCAGAAGGGTATGGGCCTCACGCCTGAACAACGCGATGCCTTTAACAAGACTCGCGTCGAATATTGGAAGCAACGCGCTACAGATGAATTGAACCGTCGAGGAAACTAATGAACCAGACAACTTGGCAAAAACTAGATGAAATGTTCGCTGAAGCATCCTTTATGAGGGCTGAGCCTGTGGAGGAATCTGAGGTAGTCGAAGCCGCTCGGGTCTTCGGATTCCAACTTCCAGAGGACTATCAGCAGTTCGTCTGCCGCTATGGCGGCGCGACTGTCGGCCCTTTCAGTATCTATGGGCTGAGGGCTGCGGATACTATGGGGCCTAGCGAGGCTTCGGCGTTTGAGGTTACCAAGCGATTCCGCTCCGAAGGCTGGCAGGGTGTTGCGGATGCCTTGGTAATTTCCGCTGATCACTCTGGAAATCCTGTTTATCTGAAGCCGAACGGAGAGATTTGGATTACGGACCATGATTTCGGAGGCACCTCCAAGATCGCGGATCACTTCGAGGACTACCTGTTGAACAAGTGCTTGGGCTAACGCCGCGTATAGTGGAGCCAAGGCTACTCCCAATCCTAATACTGCTGCTGGAGTTGGTTTTGGGGGCTCGCGCCGGGGACTCTCATAGCAGACGGTACAATTCCCGGGGAGCGCGCCAGTCCAAAAGAGCCGGTGTGGCGGACCGCTTCAGCCGATATCCCAAACCTCGGAAGATCCGGAGGTGGAGCCGGCGGCAGAGCGGTCGCGGGATTCCTCGATGTGCTTCTCGATGCAACTGAGGATGGTGCCGAATTCGGAAGTCTTGCTGACGAAGGGCAGGCCGCCGGTCTGGGTTTCGCCATCCGGAGTGTCCGGATTCTCTTCGACCAGAGCGGTCAGCATGACGACGGCGAGGTCCTTGAGCTCGGGATCGGCGCGGAACTGGGCGACGACATCGCCCCCGTCGAGACCGGGCATGACCACGTCGATGACGCAGAGCTCCGGCTGGAATTCCTTCGCGGCCTTCAGGGCGCGGGAGGAATCGTTGACCTCCATCACTTCGAAATTACCCACCTCTTCGAGATTCGCTTTGAGGAGGGCGGTGAAGTCCGGTTCGTCGTCGATGATGAGAATCCGGGTGGTATCCATAATCTCACTTCTAACCTAGCAGCGAGAGAGAAGCAAGAAGCGTGAAGCTCGGGAGCGTGATTTACGCCTTGAGAGTGACGGACGCGCGGACGCCGCCTTCGGGCCGGTTCTCGAGTTCGAGGGTGCCGCTGTGGAGATCGACGATCTTGCGGCAGACGGCGAGGCCGAGACCCGTGCCGGTGCCCGTGGGCTTGGTGGTGAAGAAGGGATCGAAGAGTTTCGACATGTTTCCTTCCTCGATGCCGGTGCCCGTGTCGTCGATCTCGATGCGGACGACGCGATCGCCCTCGCGCAGGTGGCCGGCGGTGCGGACGCCTTCATCGCGGCGGACGCCGCTGAGGATGTTGCTGTAGGCACGCACCACCAGGGTCCCGCCCTCCGGCATGGCGTGCATGGCATTGATCATGAGATTGACCAGCACTTGTTCCATCTTGGTGGCATCCACCGCCACCGAGGGTAATTCGGAATCGAGTTCCTTGATCAGTTTCACATGAGCCTGGCGGAGCGGGTATTCAACCAGCGCAAGTGCATCCCCGATCACTTCGGTGATGTCCTTGGGCTCGACCGAGAGCTGGCGGGCGGAGGAGTAATCCACGAGGCCCTTCACGATCTTCTTCGCACGGTCGATGCCGCGCTTCATGCGCTCGATCGTTTCAGTGCCTTGCACGTCTTCCTCCGGGACACGGCGCGCGAGGAGTTCGATCCCCATGCCAATCATGGCGAGCGGGTTCTTCACTTCGTGAGCGACACCGGCCGCCAGACGGCCGACGGATTCCATCTTCTCCGCTTGGATGAGTTGCTCTTGGGCGCGGCGCAGATCGTCGTTCGCATGGATGAGGTCGTCGTTCAACCGGTGCATCGATTGCTCGGCAGCCTTGCGATCGGTGATGTCGGTGGAGATTGAACCGATCGCCTTCAACTCCCCGCGGAGATCGCGCAGGGGGAACTTCATCGAGACGTAAGTACGGGGCTCGTTGTCGACATAGAGTTCCTCATCCATTTGGAGCGCTTCGCCTCGCTCCGCAACGAGGATGTCGTGCTTGCGGAACTTGTCCGCGGCCGCCTTGTCCGCCATCAGCTGGTGATCGGTGAAGCCGAGGACATCCTTTCGCTCGAGGCCGAAGAGAGCCTCGAAGCCGCGGTTCACCATGAGATAGCGGCCCTTGAGATCCTTCATCGCGATGACTGCGGGACTATTGTCGATCATCTCCTGCATGCGCTGCTCGGCTTGGATCGCCTTCTCCTGCGCGCGACGTTGCTCGGTGACATCTCGGTCCATCCCGACGATGCCCCATGGCTTGCCGTCGGCATCATGCAGCAGCACCTTGGTGGTGACGAAGTAATGGAGGTCACCCTTGCGGAGTTCGAGATGCCATTCGCGGTTGAGCACGGGATCGCCGGTTTCGACCATGCGAAGGTCTTCTTCCTTGCCGGTGCGGACGACGACCTCCGGAAAGTAATCCGCAGGTGTCTTCCCGATCATGTCTTCCGGCGATTTGGCACCGACCCAGTCCGCCATGGCCTTGTTCACTACGAGATAGCGGCGCTGGAGATCGCGGGCGAAGATCTTGTCCGGGAAGCCATCGATGAGGGAGCGTAGCATGTTCCGTTCGCGCTCAAGGATGTGCTGGGTCTCGACCAGCTCGCTCACGTCGCTGGACATGCCGAAGGTGCCGATGATGTGACCGGCTCGATCACGGAAGGGCATCTTGTTGGTAAGCACCCAGCCGACCTTGCCATCCGGGAAGATCTCGCGTTCCACCAGTCCGGTGATGGAGGCTCCGGTCTTCACGATCTGCATCTCCACCGACCGGGCTTCATCCGCATGCTCGGGTCCGAAGAGGTCGTGGTCGGTCTTGCCCACGAGATCCTCCGGATGCCCGCGGCCGACCCAGGCGGCCATGCTCTGGTTCACTCGCAGGAAGCGAGACTTGGTATCCTTGAAATAGATGTTGGCCGGAACATTCGCCATGAGCATCTCGAAGTAGTGCTCCAGCTCGTCGCGGGACTGTCGGCCTTGCTCCAATTTCCCTTCGAGCTCGCGGTTGATCTCGGCCAAGCGGACGACGGCGGATTCATCTCCTCCCCCTGAGATGCCGCCCCGGCCCCGGCTGCCGGTGAGGTAACCTGCGGCAAGCAAGACCACGGCACCCGCACTGATCCTGCCCGCGGTGAGGGCCGGCCCCGTCATCAGCCAGACAGTGCCGCCGAAGATCGCGGCAGCGGCGACGAGACCACCTGCTGGAGGATGGATTTTCACCATCTCTATCAGAACACGGGAAAGGTCCGGTGTAAATGCGCGAATGAAATGCTGCCGGCGACCCCGCAGCTTCAGCAGAGGCGCACCATGTCCTTCACGAACTGACCCCACAGGAAGAGGAGGCCGCGGAAGGAATACTCGAAGTGACCATCCCCGGTTTCGCGGATGATTCCCGCCTTCAGGTTATGGCGGATCTGGGTCTTCATCTCCGCTTCGATCGACTCCTCGATCTCATCGGGGTCCGGCATGCGCAGGGCATCCGCCTCGATGTTCATGCGGCGGAGGAAGCGCTGGTGATCCTGGAGGATCTCATGGAAGCAGGCCCGCTCGCAGGGCACGTGATTCCAGCGCATATTCCCGGGGCACTTGAGGGTGGGGGAGAAGGGGAAGTTGGTGGTGCGGAGGATGCGCCCGGCGCTATCACGGGAGGTCACCGAGATGAAGGCGAAGGCGACATCGCCTTGCTCGCAGAGGCAGACCGCACTCACGGCCCGCTCCTCCGGATGCCAGAAAAGGCGGAAGTGCTGCTTCATGCCACCCCATTCCCAGCCGCAGTCATCCACGTGCTCGAAGCCCGCCTCCTCCATGGCGGAAGCCGCCTCCACCGCATTCGGGAAGAAGGAGGGATCCGGCACCTCGCGCTGGCGGAGCCGATTCTCCATCGGCAGGCGCATGCGGCGGATGCGGGTGAGCAGCTCGACCCAAGGAAGGAAGAACCAGACCGCAACACCCGCGATACCCCACCACATGCAGTCGGTGAGGAAGAAGACCGCCATGAAACTGGCGCCTAAGAAGACCACCGCCCCCACCTTCCGGACCATCGCCTTCCGCGCCGAGCGCAGGGCGAGCGCAAGGATGAAGAGGCCGATGACGATGAGGCAGGATTGCATGGAGCTGCGGGAGGGCGGAAACCAAGCGCCCCTTGACCCTTCGTCAAGGCAGACCTGGAGGAGAGCGTGTGATTGCCGTCGCAGCACTTCTCCGCGCGATTCCGGGCCCTGTCCAGTGAATCGTCACATTCGCGGAGCGCACGAACGGGGGGCGATTTCGGACGGGTGCGGGAAGGGTGGATTCGCGGGTGACAGGGCCGGATCGGTGGGACAGCTTCCGCCATGGCCATCGAGCGCTACGAATCCTACAGCCCCCAGATCGATCCCAGCGCCTTCATCGCCGCGAGCGGAGACGTGATCGGGCGCGTGAAGCTGGGGGCAGAAAGCAGCGTCTGGTACAACGCCACGGTCCGCGGCGACATCAACGAGATCGTGATCGGGCCCCGCTCGAACGTGCAAGACAGCGCGGTGATCCATGTCTCCGACGACCTGCCGACCATCATCGGCGAGCTGGTGACCGTCGGCCACTCCGCCATCCTCCATGCCTGCACGATCAAGGACGAGGTGCTGGTGGGCATGGGCGCCATCGTGCTGGACGGCGCGGTGATCGGCGAGCGTTCGATCATCGGGGCCGGAGCCCTGGTGACGGGCGGAACGGTGGTCCCGCCTGGATCGCTGGTGCTCGGTTCCCCGGCGAAGGTAGTGCGCACACTCTCCCCCGAGGAGCAGGAGAAGGTGAAGGTCTGGGCGGAAAAATACGTGACCCAATCGAAGAAGTATCTGGCAAGGGATTGAGCTCCAGCGAGGGCTGGAAGCATCGAATCTACGAACTATTTAATTATTAACAAAAGCGAACTGTTAGACGGAACGTTGACATTTGTTAGTATTTTAGGGTGAGAATGTAGGGTCGCCATGCACACCCACACCCTACATGAACACACCCCTGACTCGTCCCCTGCGGCTGAAGGCCCTCCTTCTGGCCGCCGGTTCTTGCCTCCCGCTGCATGCGGCGGAATTGGCATTCACCCTCCTCCCGGAGGCCGATAATCAGCAGCTCGGTTCGAACTTCGCCGCCGTCGGAGACATCAACGGCGACGGCACGGTCGATCTGGCAATCTCCGATCCCGGCTACCGCTCTAGTGGCCAGTTCGCATCGGGCGTCGTATTCATCGTAAGCGGGGCCGACGGCTCCCATCTGCGGACCTACCTGCCCCCGGCCGCGGTCTCCTCCCAGTACTTCGGTATCTCCTTGGCGGCACTGGATGCGGATGGAGATGGCGTGACGGACTTGGCGGTGGGAGCACCTGGCTATTCAGTCGGAGCGGGCATGATTCGCATTCACTCCGGCCTTGATGGTTCCCTGATCACCATGGCCACCGGAGCAGCGAGCTCACAACTCGGTGGCGCGATCTCCAACGCCGGTGACCAGAACGGTGACGGGAAGGACGACCTCTATGCCGGTGCTTCCGGGGCGTCTTTCGGCCGCGGTGCCGTATATGTGATCTCCGGATCGGATGGCTCGGTGATCCGCACCATCGATTCGGACATTGGCTTCAGCCTTTTCGCCACGGCCGTGGCGACCATCGGCGACATCGATGCCGACGGTAAGGCGGACGTCGCCGTGGGAGCTTACAACTACCGCACCAGTGCGGGCGCCGTGGGTCGCGTCACGACGTACCGGAGTTCGGACGGAGCTGTGGGTTCCCAGCTCATCGGTAGCGGCGCGGCCTTCCGGCTGGGCTACACGCTTGCTCCTACGGAAGATGCCAACGGGGACGGGATTGCCGACCTGATGGTGGGCAGCTTTTCCAGCGTCGCCTCCGTGGTTTCGGGCACGGACCTGAGCCTGATCAAGGATCTATCGGTGCCGGGTCTCACTCAGGCTCTGAACGTCGGCGGCAGCCTCGACTTCGACGGCGACGCGATCCCGGACTACCTGATCGGCTCGCCCGGTCTGAGTCCGACCACGCCCTCGGCTTCGGGCGGCGTGCGGATCATCTCGGGGGCCGATTCCAGCGTGCTCTTCGAGCAACTGGCGGCGGCACCCTTCACGGGCTTGGGTACCGGCATGAAGCCGCTCGCGGACTTCGGTTTCGCGCTCGGCGAGAACATGGTGACCGATGCGACCACCGGCGGGAAGGGTCTCGCGAACTTCTGGTACATCGAGCAGGAGATCCCCGTGCCGGATACCGACGGCGACGGCATTCTCGACGACGTGGATGCCGTGGTGAACTCGATCATGGACGCCACCGTCCTGATGCTGGGAGTCGACAGCCAGGTACCGAACCGCCTCAACGCGACCGGTACGACGCTGGCCGACCGCTATGCCACGCTGCCTGCTCTCGATACCAAGAAGCCCGGCCGCTACCTGGCCGCGGTAACCTTGCTCACGGCCGACTTGGCCAGGACCAAGGTCATCACCTCGAAGGAAGGAGGAAAGATCGTCGCCGCCTCCGCCGTGGGCGTGGTGCAGGCCATCCTGTGCCGCCGCTGATTTAGAAGGTCCGCAAGGCCCTAGTGGTTACTCGGCTTCCGGCTCTTCCACCGCTTCGGCCTTCGGCACCTCTTCTTCCTTCTTCTCCTCTGCCGGTGCAGCTTCATCCCCGGCATCTGCCTCCGTCAGCGCAGCGACTAACAGCTCCGCCGTCTTGGTCGCGGATGCCGGGTTCTGCCCGGTCACCAGGCGACCGTCCGCCACCGCGTTCGCTTGGAAATTCTCTGCCGCCACATGGGAGGCACCGGCCTCTTCCAGCTTGCTTTGCAGCAGGAAGGGCACGACTCCCGCGAGTCCCACGGCCTCTTCTTCCTCATTGGTGAATGCGGCCACCTTCTTGCCCTTCACCAGCGGGGTGCCGTCGCTGAGCTTCACATCCACCAGCGCCGCGGGGCCGTGGCACACCGCGCCCACCGCGCCGCCGTCCTCATAGATCGTCGCTGCCACCCGGTTCACATCCTTGTTTCCGCGGAAGTCCCACATCGTCCCGTGACCACCGGCGAAGAAGACCGCCGAGTAGTCCGCCGGATTCACCCCGCTCAGGGAGATCGTCTGCTTCACGCCCAGCGTGGCATTCTTCTCCGCGCCGGACCCGTATTCTTTCCAGAAAGCCGCGTTCGCCCCGTCCTTCTCGTCGAAGCTCTTCGGGTCCAGCGGCGCGAATCCGCCCAGCGGGCTCGCCAGCGTCACCTTGTAGCCCGCCTTCTTGAAGACCTCGTAGGGATGCGCCGCCTCGGAGAGGTAGAATCCCGTCCGCCCCTGCGTCTTCCCGAGCTTTGCCTCGTTGGTCAGTACCAGCAGGATCGGCTTCTTCACCTGCGCCACCGCGGATGACGCTGCAGCAGTGAAAACGAGGGCGGCGGTGGCGAGGAGGCGTGTAATCATGCCGCATCCCTAGCCCCGATTCCGCCCCCCGCAAGGGCCGGATTCTGCTTAATGCACGATCGAAACCGAGGTCCCGACGCTAACTGCATCGAAGAGGATCGGCGCCAGTTCCTTCGGCAGGCGGATGCAGCCGTGGGATGCGGTCTCGCCCGGCTGCGGGATCACCCCCGCATGCATGCCGATGCCGTAGCTCGTCAGCCGCATCCAGTAGGGCATCGGCGCGGGCACGTAGCGCTCGCCCGGCTCCTTCTTGCTGCCCGGCGTCGCGTCGCCGTTGGTGATTTCACCCCACTCGTTCTCGATCCAGCCATAGCGGTTCGAGTGCTTGTCCACGATCTTTTCCGTGATCCGGTAAGTCCCTGAGGGTGTGCCATGGCCTTCCTTGCCCGTAGCCACGTAGGACCAGCCGATATCCCGCCCGCCGCGCGTGTAGGTTGCCCGCTGCTCGGAAAGGTTGATCCGGATCTTCACCGTCCCGGGGCCTTGGTCGTCATGCCACTCGTACATCACGAACTCCGCCCGCTGGGCCGGCTTCGTCTTATCGATGATTCGTGGCGGCGCGGCGCAGGAGATCAGGGCCAGGCAGAGACCGGCAGAGAGGGCGCCAAGGGGACGGGACAGTAGGATCGGTGCCATGCGATGAGGAAACTCGGGGCCGATTTCTAGCACGGATCGGGCCGCGCGCAAAGCTCTTCGGTAAACCAAAATATCCGCAATCCATTCCGGCATAAGCTTTCCGGGCATTCCTGCCGCCCCTAACAGGGACAAAAAAGGGCGGCCGGAATCTCTTCCGGCCGCCCTCATGCGTTAGATTTACAGGTGCTGCCTAGGCGCTTCATGCACCCGGCTTGGCCTCCAGGTCGAGGCGGATCACGACCTCGTCGCGGATCAGGTTGTCGGCCTGTCCGGCGTAGACGATGCCGAAGTCCTTACGGTTGATGTCGAACTCGGCCTTGATCGAGACCGCATCGCCGTTCTGGCTCACGGTAGCGGGGAAGCTGATGTTCTTCTCCACGCCGTGCAGCTTGAAGTTTCCGGACACCGTGTAGGCGGTATCGGAGTTCTTCTTCAGCTCCGTCACGTCGAAGGTGGTCTCGGGGAACTTCTCCACGTCGAAGAAGTCGCCGCTCTTCAGGTGACCCGTCAGCTTCTCGTCGTCGGAGAAGGTCGAGTTCATGTCGATCGTGACCTTGTGGTCGTTGCCTACCGCCACGCCGTCTTTCACGGTGAAGTAGCCGGTGAAGGTCTTGAAACCGCCGTCGTGCTTGCCGGTCACCTTGGAGCCGGTGAACTCGATCTTGGAGGCGGGCGTGAAGACGTACTTCGTGCCGGCGGCGTTATCGGCGGTCTTCTCGACCGCGCCTTTCACGTCGGCGTTGGCAGTCTTTTCCGCCGGGTTCTCGCAGGAGGCGAGGCTCAGCACGGCGAATGCGGCAGGGAGGGCGAGGTATGCTTTCATGGTCTTGTTGTTTCTATCTAGGTTGATCGTTTCGGTTCGTGACTTGGGAATGGTGGGAAACTCCGCACTTTGGAGAGCTTTCAGCCGAGGTCAAACAGCAGGGCTTCCACCGCTTCTTCCCCGGCGGTGAGGGTGTATTCCCCCGCGCGTTCGCTGGAGACCGCATCCCCTGGGGATATTCCCGCGCCGTTGAAGTCGGCTCGCCCCCGGATCAGGTGCAGCCAGAGCCCGCGGCCCGGGGCCAGCGTGTGCGCGCTGCTTTCACCCGGCTGGAGCTTCAGCCGCCAGATCTCGGCATCTTGGGAAATGGTGGCGGAGTGGTCGCGCCCGTCGCGGGAGATCACCAGCACCTTGGAGGCGGCTTCCTGCTCCGGAGCGGGGGCCCACTCCGTGTAGCGCGGCTGCAGACCCCGGCGGTCCGGCGTGATCCAGATCTGCAGCAGGTGCGTCTTCTCCGTGGCGGAGGGGTTGAATTCCGAGTGCGTCACCCCGGATCCGGCGCTCATCACCTGGATCTGGCCGGGGGAGATCACCCGCGAGTTCCCCATGCTGTCCTGGTGGGCCAGCTGCCCTTCCAGCAGGTAGGAGAAGATCTCCATGTCCCGGTGCGGATGCATCGGGAAGCCACCGCCCGGGGCCACGATGTCGTCGTTGATCACCCGCAGCGAGCGGAAGCCCATGTGCGCGGGGTCGTAGTAGTCGGCGAAGGAAAAGGTGAAGCGGCTGTCGAGCCAGCCGTGATCCACGTGGCCCCGCTCCCCGGAGCGGCGGATGGTCAGGTCGGTGTTCGTTTTCACGTCCCCATCCTGCCATGAATCCCGCAGGCGGCTAATGCCGTCTGGACAGGCTCAGCATGCAGTAACGCGCCAGCCCCCGGGAGCGCGGAGCCTCCGGCCCGACTCACCTCCGACTCACCTCCGACGCCCCTCAAAAGCCCCAAAGGGGCGACAAGGAGATAGCCCAGGGTAAGGAGCATCGCGACGCAACCCTGGGTCACCCCGCAAGAACATCGGTGCCCTGTAGGGGCACGAGGAGCTCCCGGATCGAAACACCGCCTGGAACCTTCGCCTGCTCCAAAGCCCCAGGGCAATCGGAACTCAACCGGTGCATAAGCATAGCGCACCCTCAGGAGTATTACCTACGTAGCGAACCCAAAGTGTTACCCATGTTCTGACTCGACCCTGGACCGCTCCTTGCCTTTCCACTGCTCACTCGGCACTTCTTCCTTACTACAGCCTTTACTCCGCTTGATGATCCGCGAATAGCCGGATAGTCCTTCCCTCCTCGCCCATGGAATTACGGCAGCTCCAGCTCTTCCTCGCCGCAGCCGAAGAAGGCAGCATCACCGCGGCGGCCAAACGCATGCATCTCACCCAGCCCGCCCTCAGCCGCCAGATCAAGGCGCTCGAGGAAGAGCTCGGCGTCGAGCTCTTCACCCGCGGTGCCCATTCCGTCAATCTCACCCCCGCCGGCAAGACCCTGCTGGAGGAAGGCGGCAAGCTCCTCGACCGCGCGGAACGCGTCGTGAAACAAGTCCGCGCCACCGCAGAGGGCGGCGAACCCCTTCGCATCGGCTATGCCCCCTCGCTCGCCGGCTCCCTCCTCGGCCACGCGCTTGAGCGCTTCTCGCAGATCCACCCCCGCGTCCGGGTGCTGCTTTCGGACCTTTCCAGCGCGGAGATGCGGGACGGCTTGGCGCAGGGGAATCTGGATGTGGTCGTCACCGTCCCGTGGGAGGGCGATACCCAGTCCGTCGGCTGGACCACCATCCGCCGCCACCGCATGGGCCTGGCCGTCCCGGAGGCCCACCCGCTCGCGAAAAAGAAGAAAATCTCCCTCGCGGATCTGGATGGCCAGAAGCTCCTGCTCTACTCCCGCGCCGACTATCCCGAGTACTGGCAGGCCGTCACCCGCCTCTTCCGCGAGCACGGCCTGCAGGCAAAGGTGGCGGGGGAATTCGATGGCGTCACCAGCCTCGGCGCGGCCCTCGCCGCCGGCTTGGGAGTCGCCATTGTCACGGCGGAAAGCCGCTTCGACCGGGTGCTCACCCGCCCCATCGAGCCGGAGCCGGAACCGGTCTGCGTGGCCGCCGGAGTGCCCCTTGGGCGTGACATATCTCCGGTTGTTCAGGTTTTTGTTGAAGAGATGCGGGCTGTTGCGGCGGAAGAGGAGAAGGAGTCCGGCTGAGCCGGTCTTCCCGGGCTACCCCGCTTTGCGGCACATCCCTTGCTGCATAAGGCCCCGGGTTCAAAAGTCCGGGTCGATTTGTCACCACTTCGACCAATTTCCCGCTCGCGCAATCTGGAAACACCATGTAAATACGTTCCTGTGACTGGATCGCTCCAGCCTATGCGGTACCGTCGTGACTCCGCCCCCGGGTTCGCGCTGGTGGCCTGCATCATCATGCTGGTCCTGATCCTTACCCTGACCTTGGGTCTGATGGGGCTGACTTCCATCGAACTGAAGAAGTCTGTCAGCCAGGATTACAGTGCCGTCGCCAGGGCAAATGCCCGCATGGCACTGGTGGAAGCGATCGGCCAGCTTCAGAAGGCCGCGGGACCGGATCAACGTGTTACCGCCACCGCCGAATTGCTGGGCGAGGAGATCGCGAACCCGCACTGGACCGGAGTCTGGCGCAGCACTCGTCCGGATGGGACACCCTTTACCACCCGGGATGACCTCGGTGGCGGCCTGAAAGATAGCCGCTTCCTTGATCCCGCGACTCCTCGCCCAAGCGCTTTCGAGTGGCTGGTCAGCGGCCGAGACCTCGATCCCGCGAAGGACTACCTCAAGGACTCCGTCATCCTGATGCGCAGCCTCGATCCGGATGCTTCAAAAGATCCGGAGTTGGTGGTTCCCCGCGTCGAGGTGGCGGATGCTTCGGGCAACACCTCCGGCCACCTCGCATGGTGGACCGGCGATCTCGGTGTCCGCGCGAATGTCGGCACCCGTGATCCGCGCTCGCAGGTCCAAGCCTCCCGCACGAATCCCACGGATGGAGGCATCTTCCGCGTGATGAGCTCGCAGTCCGCCGACCTGGCGATGATGTCGGGCATGGCCGACCTGGAAGAAGAATCGGAAGCTCGCTTGGCTACCGCCGGCACCGCGCAACTTGCCGCAGGCACGGAGTGGGCCCGCGAGCATGCCTTCGATTTCACCGTGGATTCCATGGGTGTGCTGGCGGATGCCGCGGGCGGCGGTTTGAAGCGCGATCTCACCGCCTACTTCGCCAGCACCGGCAGCATCCCGGGCAAGTCCGGTCTCGGTGGTTTGAGTGATGACGATTCCTTGGTCGGCGTGGAGGCGGACCAGATGAAAAGCTCCACCTCCGCCCGCCACCAGCGCTCAGGACCACGCTTCGGCCTGCTGCGGGATTGGGCCCGTGCCACGGTCGCCTTCGGTGGAGGCAGTGTCGCTTCCGCGGTGCCGGAACTCGATTCCTCTCTGGCCTCGGAAAGCCGGAGCCGCGCCCTCTGCAATGAGTCCGCCGTGAAGCTGACCGGCAACCGCCGCTCGGTCCTCCAGCCGGTTTTGGTTGAAGCTTCAAACTACACCCAGATGAGCACCTACATCGTGTCGGCCTCGTCTACCGGTAATCGCTATCAGTTGCGGCAGCTCATGTACCCGCGGGTGGTACTATGGAACCCGTACAATGTCACCCTTTCCTCCCGCAGCATGCTGGTCATGATCCAGGGGAACGGCCGCCAGGAGATGTGGACGGAGAATGATATCGGAGGCCCGACTCAGTGGCTCAATTTCGAGGGCGGCCGCAGCACCTCTTTCAATACCGGGAACATCATGAACTCGGTCGGCTACAACGATCCCTACATGGGCTCCTACTATTTCAGCGTGCCCGCCACCCAGTTCGGCCCGGGCGAGTGCCTCGTCTTTTCGCCCGCCCGCTCCGCCGAGTACGATGGTCTCAGCCCCTATCGTCCCGGACCTTACGATCTTTCGCGGAACGAGCTGAGCTGCGAGGTGGCACCCGATCCCGGTCGCGCCTACTACGTCTCCGGCAGCGATATCAGCGGCAGCATGGGCTTCCGCCCGCTCAAGTTCTGGTACGCGCCCACGCCGGCATGGGGTGGGGGAGTGCTGAACCAGAGCGATGACACCCGCATCGTCGTGAAGGACTTGGGAGGTTCCAGCGGGATCTCCTTCGAGGCCTTCGATGCCCTGCCTCAGGTTTCCGTCCTCTCCGCCTCCCTCCAGTTCGGGGATGGCAAGGAACCGCGCATCGCCTGGAGCAACTACGAGCGCATGCCCATGCAGCTCCTCGCCCGCAACGACCCTCGCCCTTCGACCATCCCGAATGTCCGCACCCGGGAAGGCATCCGCCTCCGCTGGTTCCGCGAGCACCCATCGAATCTCGCGAACTCCGGACCTCTCCGTGGCACCCCGCACTTCGAGGATGCCGTGCTCGCGAACTGGAATCCCCGCGCCTCTTACATCATGCGCTCGCCTTGGGATAACATCGCCGGAACCCTCGCGGTTCAGGGCGTCGGTGGCGGGCCCTACTTCTTCGGTGCTTACACCCGCGATCTCTACGATCAGGCCGTGAGCTGGCAGCAGCAGGCGCCCGTGCCGCGGAATGGCAAGTATCATGGCAATCCCTTCGGCCCGCCGCAGGAAGGTGCGGACCGCTATGTCCTCTTCGACGTGCCGCGGAACGAAACTGGCATCGTCTCCCTCGCCCAGCTTCAGCACGCGAAGATCTCCGACCTCATCTGGCATCCCTCCAGCGCCATCGGCAATTCGCTTGCTGATCCCCGCTTGGGCAAGGGCGGTTACTCCGGCCTGGCCCACACCGCTGCCCTTGGCACCAGCAGCCAGTCCGCCGGTGTGGGGGGCTTCCACGAGAATGAGATCGGCTGGTCGCTCGATTCCCAGCGCGCCAAGGGCAAGGGCGAATGGGCCGCGAATGCCCGCGCCATGCTTGGCGGCACTCCCGCCAGCGATAACCTGGTCTACGATCTCTCCTTCGAGGCCAACCGCACTCTCTGGGATCGCTACTTCCTTTCCACCGGCACCGATACTGAAAAACGCTCCTTCGTCGCGGATCCGGAGGAGAACCCGCTTCCCAACGGGCGCATGCGCCTCGCCTCGGCGGATCCCGATGCCAGCGACGCCCTCGTCGATTTCCACAAGGCAGCCAGCCAGTTGATGGTGGATGGCTCCTTCAACGTGAATTCCACCCGCGTCGAGGCATGGAAGGCGCTGCTCGGCTCCACCCGTAAGGTCGGCTACGACGATTCCGGCGGTGCGCCTTTCCCGCGCGTGCTCAATCCGCCCGGCTCTGCATGGAAAACCGGCGATCGACCCGATGGCGATGCCGCATGGGCAGGCTACCGCGTCCTGACCGAGGGCGAGATCGATTCTCTCGCCCACGCCATTGTGGAGGAAGTGAAGATCCGCGGCCCCTTCCTTTCTCTCTCCGATTTCGTGAACCGCCGCCTCGCCGAATCGGCTGCCGGGCGGATGGGCCCGCTGCAGGCCGCCATCGATCGCGCCGAGATCAACAAGGGCTTCGTGAGCGCCTATCCGCTCAACAACAACACCTCGCTGCCGAACTACAGCCACCCGGATAACATTGGCGATCCCACCGGCCTCGAGCAGACCCTCAAGCCGAACAGCATGGCATGGGGTGCGACCTCCTTCCTGACCCAAGCCGACCTCCTCCAAGTCCTTGGTCCGGTGATCTCCGCTCGCTCGGACACCTTCGTCATCCGCACCTACGGCGATGCCGTCGATGGCGATGGCAATGTCCAGGCCCGTGCTTGGTGCGAGGCCATCGTCCAGCGCACCCCCGAGCCCATCCGCGTCGACGACAGCGGCCTGAACCCTCTCGATCCCGGCCAGCCCGGCGACTTCGGCCGCCGCTTCATCGTCACCCGCTTCCGCTGGCTCTCCCCCGCCGAGATCTGAAAGTAGTCCGCTCACTCCGTGAGCGGACGAACGGACCCCGGCAGCCTTCCCACCCTCGTCCTAGGAACCCCGCGTCCCGCCATCCCGCTCCGGCCTTTTTCCCTCCCCTCACACCCTCCCAGCCCGAACTCCTCCACCACCTTTCCTTCTAGTCACCAGCTTCCGCTGGCTCTCCCCCGCCGAGATCTGAAGGTAGTCCGCTCACTCCGTGAGCGGACGAAGGGACCCCGGCAGCCTTCCCACCCTCGTCCGGGGAACCCCGCATCCCGCCATCCCGCTCCGGCCTTTTTCCCTCCCCTCACACCCCTCTCAACCGAAACTCCTCCACCACTTTCCCCCCAAGCAAATGCTCGCTCACCACCCTTTCTAACACCTCTGGCGTACAAGAGTGATACCACACCCCGTCCGGATAAACCACCGCGATCGGCCCCCTCAAACACACTCGCAAACAATCCGCCTTCGTCCGCAAAATCACCGGCCCCTCTCGCCCCACCTCGGCCAGCCGCCGCTTCAAGAAATCCCAAGACCTCCGCCCGACTTCCGGGTCGCAGCACTTCGGCTTCTGCGGGTCCGCACACAAGAAGATGTGCTTCTCTCCCAGCCCCACCCCCGCAGCCCGGGCGGCAGCCTGCAATTCCTCGTCGCGCGTCACGCCCCCATCCATTCGGGAAAAATCGCCTCAGTCCAGTCCGTCTTCCCGGATGCCGGGGGCGCGGCTGCGGATCAGGAAGCACCTGATCCAACAGCACCTAGCCCTAACAGAGTCAGCCGTCTCCCTTCCACCCCAGCTCCAGCGACTTCCCGGTTTCCAGTAGCGACTTCAGGCTGCTCAGGATCGCCGGCCAGCCATTCATCACGCCTTCGCGAACCTTGCTCTCCGCCGGGAAGTCATCGTGGATCACCGTGAGCTGCACCGCTTGTCCTTGAGGCATCGTGCCCGTTCCCAGCGCTTCGATTCTGAAGGTCACGGTCGAGGGCGGCTCGGGATATTCGAGGTCGTCGAAGCTGAAGACCACCTCCGTCTCCGGCACGCTTTTCAGGATTTTCCCGTGCCACTCCAGTTCCCCCTCGGGTGAGCGGCTTTCGATCACCTCGCCTTCCTTCCAGCTCGAGGTATTCCGTCGGCCGAACCAGTACTGCTGGATGAAGTCCGGGTTTGTCAGCGCCTCCCACAGCCTGGCCGGGGTGGTACGGATCAGGGTCACATAAATCAATTTCGGATCGTTCATGGTTTCCGGGATTCAGGATTTCACTTCGCCCCGCAGCCCGCCTTCAGCTCGGCAGCACCGGTCTCCAACAGGTTCTTGACCCCCTCCACGATCGATGGCCAACCGTTCGATACCCGGTCCCGGATCGGGCTGACTTCTTGGAACTCATCGTGAGTGACGGTGAGCTGCACCTCGCCCGCCCCCAGCGGGTCGATCTTGAAAGTCACCCGCGAGGGCGGCTCTTCCACCAGATGGTCGAAGGTGAAGATCACTTCGCTCTCGGGCACGCTTTTGAGGATAGTGCCTTTCCAGGAAAGCGTTCCATCGGGATCACGGCTTTCGATCGGATCACCCTCCTTCCATGTTGAGGTATTCCGGCAACCGAACCAATATTGTTCGATGAAGTCGGCGTTGGTGAGCGCCTCCCACAGTTTCGCGGGAGTCGTGCGGATCTTGGTCACATAGACGAGTTTCGGAGTGCTCATGGCTGCTGGTCTTGTTCGAGGTTTCGTTTCAGTTCCGCGAGGGCGTCGAGTCGCTGCACTTCAAACTTACCGATCCAGCGCACTCCGATCTCATGGATCGGTACCGGATTGAGGTAGTGCAGTTTCTCCCTCCCGCGGCGCACGGTGGCGACGAGGTTTGCCGCCTCGAGAATCCCGAGGTGCTTCGTCACCGCCTGGCGGGTCATGTCGAGCCCGTCGCACAGTTCGCCGAGCGTCTGTCCGTTCCGGGCATGGAGCCGGTCCAGCAAGGCGCGCCGGCTTTCATCGGCCAGTGCTTTGAAGACTTCGTCCATCTGCGGGTGAAAATAGGCAACCAAATGGTTGCATGTCAACTTTCCATTTCAGACAGACATTTCCTGACCATCCGCAGCATCGATTGGTCCTCCGTGAGCGTCGCCACCTCGTTCACCGCCACCCAGCGCAGGTCGTGCGATTCCTCACTCACCACGTAGTCCGTGCTCCCCGTGGCCCGCAGCAGGTAGCGCACGTCGTAGTGATAGTGCTCCGGCACCCCCTTCCGCTCCGGGATCAGGTGGATATCCAGATCATAGATGCCCTCACCCAAGACCTCGAAGTCCTCCAGTCCCGACTCCTCACGCGCCTCCTTCAGTGCCACCGCCTGCACGTCGGCCTCACCATCCGCATGCCCGCCCAGCTGCAGCCAGGCATCGAGCTTGCGGTGATGCGTCAGCAGCACCCGCCCGCCGTCCGAATCCATGATCCACGCGGACCCGGTGATGTGACCTTCCAGCAGCGAGCGCTCGAAGCAATCCGGGCAGCGCTGCACGAAGGCGATGAAGCGCGCGATCGTCTCCGCCTCCGCGGGGTGCTTGAGCTGATAAGCGGCGAGTTGGTCGAGAAGGGGCTGTCGATGCACGGCGGCAGGCTCGCCGATTACCCGGCGATGGCAAGTGCCGTGCCTTACTCTTCCTCCCCGGATTTCAGCGCTTCGATTCCTTCCTTCGCCGCGTCCTTGAGCTCCTCGTCCGCTTCCAGCGCCAATACCTTCTTGTAGGAGGCGATCGCTTCCTTCGACAGCTTTGCGCCTCGCTGGGCTTCCGCCAAGTTGAGCAAGACGAGCGCATCCTCCGGGGCCTTCTCATGGGCCAGCTTCAGGAGCCGGAGCATTTCCTTCTGGTCGCCCTTGGTATCCGCGATTGCAGCCAGGATGTTGTAGCAGAAAGGGTGCTCCGGATAGGCCGCGATCGTGGCCTCGGCGAGCTCCTTGCAAAGTTGGGTCGACTCCTCCGTCCCTTCCTCGAAGAGCGGCACCGTGTAGCCGTGGATGGACTCCGGCACCATTTCCGCGGCCGGTGCGGGAAGCTTCTCGCCATTGCCCCACTTGAGGTCTCCCGGCTTTTCCTTGCTTACCTTCAGGATGCTTCCAAGCGTCGCCACCGCTTCCTTCTTCTTGCCCATCTTGAACTGCACCTGCGCGAGTCCGAATCCGATATCGAGCCGCTCCGGAAACTTCTCGAAGCCGCGCGTCGTTAGATCCAGCGCCCTCTGCCGCAGGCCGGGATCCAGATCGCCGTTCGTGCTGATGCTGCCCACTTCCTTATCCGTCTTCGGATCGCGGATCGATGGCTCGCCCGCCTTCGCCGACTTGGTCGAGAGATTCGGCTGATCCGCGAAGCTCCACCAGTAGTTCGCCGCGAGCGCATAGTAGTTCGCGTTATCGGCCTGCTTGGTTTCGCCCTCCTCCAGCAGCTTCACCATCGACCCGTGGTCCTTCGACTCGCGGATGCGTTTGAACTCATCGCTGAACTCATCGGCCCGCGCGAAGACCGCGAGGGCGAGCAGGGTAAGGATGGGAAGCTTCATGGCCGGGAGCGCTACATAACCCCGATCCGGGGCGGAAGCAAAGCCCATGAACCTGCCGTCAGGCCCTTTCGCTTGATCGCCCCGGGGATCTACCGGAGGCTGTTCGCGCATGCCGCCCGCGGAGACCGGAGAGCCAGCACCACGCTTTTTCGAGCGCGAGATGCTACAGCCGGACTTGAACCGCGCCGTCCGCTCTACGGTGGCCTTCATGCTGCCGCTGCTCATCGCGCCGCTCTTTCCCGGCCGCTTCGATCCCGTTTTCGCCTGCCTCGCTTCCCATGCCATCGCCTTGGTCGATGTTCGCGGTGCCTACTCCCTCCGCCTCGGGCTTCTTCTCGCCATGAGCCTGATCCTGGCGGCATCCACCCAGCTAGGCGTGATAGGCTCGGCCCACCTCGGCCTGGCCCTTGCCGGAACCTTGGCGGTGATCGTTTCCGGCGGATTGTGGCGTCACCTCAGTTCGGACTACGGTCCGGGTCTCGCCGTGTCGTCCGGCTTGGTCTGCTTCGTCGCACTGGCACCGCATACGCATGGTCCGCCTGCGAGCCATCCCGCGCTCTCCGCCCTCGGTGGCGGATTGCTCTCGGTGGCCTTGCAGGTAATCCTCTGGCCCTTCCATCCCCAGCACCCGCTTCGTCGGGCGGTGGGGGAGACGTGGATCGCCCTTGCCGACCTCATTGCCGCGTACGATTCGGATCCGAAGGAGCGCGCCGGAACTGTCGCCCGCAAGCAGGCAGAGTTCCGGGACGTGCTCAACCGTTCCCAAGCGACTCTTGCCGCCTCCAAGCACCTCTCCGGCAAATTGCTCCGCCAGCTCGAGCTGCTGAATCTCGCAGCCGCGCGTCTCGCTATGCGTCTGATCGCGCTCGATACCGCGCTGGAGGTCGCCAGCCGGCACGATGATTTCCGCCGCCTTCAGCCCGCCTTCCTGCCGGCATTGGCCTCGCTCGGGAATGCTGCGCGCTCCGTGGCGCTCGCAAGCGTCTCCCGGCAAGCCTCCCATCTCGCGGCCTTCGACGTGCGTCTCACCCGTTTGGAGAACCTTCTCACCGTGCTCCAGTCACAGATCCGGGCTCAAGCGGGCGATCCCGTCATCGCGGCGCAGTTGGAAGATCTTCTCGGCCAAGTATCCGGCCAGCTTCCGATAGTGCGGGAAGCCCTTGCCGCAACCATCGAGCGTGCGGACGAGCGCTCCGCGTTCACCCCCGAACTCTTCGATCTCCGCACGCTGACCCTGCGCCCGCTCGCCGCATCGCTTAACCTGAGCACCTCGATGGAGCCTGCCTTGATCCGCCACACGGTCCGCCTCGCGGTGCTGGTGCTCGGCGGTGTCCTTCTCTTCAAACTCAGCAGCATTCCCCATGGCTACTGGCTGCCCTTCACCATGCTGGTGGTGCTACAGCCTGACTTCGGTTCCACCCGTAAGCGCGCCGGTGAGCGCGTCTTGGGCACTGTCGCAGGCGGGCTTCTTGCAAGCAGTCTGCTTTGGCTGCATCCGCCGCTGCCGGTGATCCACGCTGCTATCGCGGTGATGATCGCGCTCTTCTCCTACTTCGTGAAACGCAGCTACGGCGTGGCGGTTTTCTTCATCACGCTCGTCGTGGTGCTTCTGGTGGAAGCCCACCAGCCGGTGACTCTCGCTTTCACGGTCGAGCGCATGGCCTGTACCCTGGCTGGTGGTCTACTCGCCCTTGCCGCCGCCTTCATCTTCTGGCCGGTTTGGGAGCGCTCGCGATTCCCTGCCATCGCGGCAAAGGCTCTCGCCGCCAATCGCATCTATTTCGATGCGGTGCTCGATCATCTCCGAGATGGCCTGCCCAATGACGAGCCCTTGATGGACCTCAAGAAGGCGGCTGAGTCCGCAAACGCGGAAGTCTTCTCCTCGCTACGCCGCATGTCATCGGATCCCAAGCTCCATCGAGAAGGCTTGGAGCAAGCCGCCGCTCTCGCAAATGGCAACCAGCGGGTAGCCAACGCGCTCAATGTCATCGCGGTTCACCTCAATGACATCAGATCGCGTCACCCCGAACTCATCGCGGAGCTTCGCGATATGGGTGCGGTATCCTTTCAAGCTCTCTTCAGTAGGGAAAAGGCGGAGCTTGAGTCAGCACTCGTGTTGCTCGAAGCCTTCCGCACCCCGGGTATTGACCCCGATCACCGCGATCCATCGAGATTCCGCGAGCCTTGGGTCTATCCGCAGCTCTCGCGGATCGTCACCGAGCTTGGTGCCATGATCCTTGCCGCGCGTTCCGTCACGAAGCTTCCCTGAATCTTCACCGCGGATTCGGACATACGCCGCGAAGTCTTCATGCGGCCTGCGAATGCTGGCCGTGCAATGAATCTCAACTACTGGATCGAACACTTCCGCCGCAATGCCCTCGATCGTCCCGAACCCGACTGGGACGCCCCTCTGGTCATGTCGGGCCCTCCATTGGAGAAGCTGGTCAAGTCGCTCCAACAGTTCCAGCTCGGCGATGGCGGTGGCCCGGCCTACCTGATCGCTTGGAATCATCGCCGCCTGCTCGCCTCGGATGTGGGCTTCAAGACGCTGGTCGACCTGTGGTTCAAGGAAGAGGAAGGGCATTCGCGCCTTCTTGGCGAAGCACTCAAGCGCTTCAAGACACCGGAGATCCAATCGCACTGGAGCTTCGAGTTCTTCTGTGGCGTGCGCCGTATCGCCGGAGTGAGCTTCGAGCTCTACGCGCTCCTGCTCACGGAGATCACGAGCCACGTTTACTACAAGATGACGGCCAAGCATTGCCCGGATCCCGCGGTGAAGGGCATGTGCGCCCTGATCAATCGCGATGAAGCAGGTCACATCGCCTTTCATCGGGCCCGCCTCTGCAGCGAGGGAGCGCGTTTCGGCAGAGGCTATGGCAAGTGCTGGGAGTTCTTCTTCCGGCTGCGCGGTCTCGCTGCCGGCACCGTGCTCTGGGTCAATCATCGCGGCGCCCTGCGCGGCATGGGGGCTACGGACAGGGAGTTCTACAGCGGCATCTGGCGCGGCATGTCGGGCTTCATCCGCGGCTTGCGCGAGGACATGTTGCGGCAAGGTGCCGGCCGCCCCGCGAAGCCCTGCGCCGAGGTGGTCGCGGAATGTTGTTAAGGAATCGTCGCTTGCCTCCGCTTGTTGCGGCTGCGCTAGCTTGATCCATGGCCTTCCGTTCCCGCGTCCTCGGGCTGCTCCTTCTGCTCTCTGCGTCGGCATTCTCCGCCTCGCCGCCGAACATCGTCTTCATCCTCGCGGATGACATGGGCTACGGCGATCCACAGCATGCCGGAGGAAAGGCTCCTACCCCGAATCTCGACCGCATGGCGGCCGAGGGCATGCGCTTCACCGATGCCCATTCTTCCTCCTCCGTCTGCACTCCCACCCGCTACGGGATCCTAACAGGCCGATACAACTGGCGTTCTTCGCTCAAGAGCGGAGTGCTGCAGGGCAACAGTCAGCCTCTGATCCCGCCTTCCCGTCGGACCGTGGCTTCCTTTCTGCGAGATTCGGGTTACCGCACCGCGGTGGTCGGCAAGTGGCATCTGGGCCTCGCTTGGAAACGCCTGCCGGAAGCTCGCAAGGCGGAGAGCGGCCCGACCGAAGGTCCCGGCTGGGCGCTCGACTACGGCTCGAAGCTTGAAGGCGGTCCGCTCGCACTCGGGTTCGATGAAAGCTTTATCATCCCGGCTTCGCTCGACATGGGGCCTTATCTTTATCTGAGGAATGACAAGCCGATCGCGTTCCCCACGGTGACGAAGACTTACCTCCGCCCCGGCGCCGCCACGGCTGACTTCGATGCAGTAAAGTGCCTACCCGATTTTGCGAGGGAATCCCGGGACTTCATCCGCCGCAGCGCTACGGCGAAGGATAAGCCTTTCTTCCTCTACCTCCCGCTCACCAGTCCGCACACGCCGATCGTCCCGGGCCCGCATTGGCAGGGAAAGTCGGGCATCGGCGAGTATGGGGACTTCCTCATGGAAACCGATTGGGTCGTGGGCGAAGTCATGACCGAACTCGAAGCCGCCGGTATCGCGAAGGACACGCTCCTCATCTTCACCTCTGACAATGGCTTCGCGCCGTGGGCCAAGATCGAACCCCTGCTCGCCAAAGACCACAAGCCCTTGGGAGATCTGCGCGGCACCAAGGCCGATATCTTCGAGGGCGGTCATCGCGTCCCCTTCCTCGTCCGTTGGCCCGGTATCGTGAAGCCTGGCTCTACTTCTCCCGCTACGATCTGCCTCAACGACCTCTTTGCCACTGCTGCCGATGTCGCGGGCAAGCTTACTGCCATTCCGGCGGATGCCGCGGAGGATAGCTTCTCCCTCCTGCCGCTTCTGAAAGGAGAGGGGACCTACACCCGCAGCTTCACCATTCATCATTCCTCCCAAGGCGCCTTCGCCGTCCGCCAAGGCGATTGGAAACTCTGCCTCTGCCCTGATTCCGGCGGTTGGTCGGATCCCAAGCCCGGCACCGCTGAGGCAGCAGCGGCCTATCCGGTTCAGCTCTACAACCTGAAGGAAGATCCCGCCGAATCGAAGAATCTTGCGGAAGCCGAGGCGGAGCGCGTGAAGGAACTTGCCGCCGCCTTGGCCAAGGCGATCAAGGATGGTCGCACGACTGCTGGTCCTAAGCGTGACAACGATGGCAAGGCGATCGAGTTCCCGGAGCGTGTGACCGCGCTTCTTCCCATTCTCGGGAACTAAATATCTCACTACCACTCCGCCACTAGGCCCTTGCGTCCGATCCGTCGGTGCGTGATCCCTTCGGCGCCCCGGAGCCGCTGCGGGCCATCGCTTACGGAAGAGCCCCAGATCGTGTAGCGCCCGCTTGAAGTTGCCGCGAGGTAGTATCCGCTAGCCGCTTGGATCGAGGCGATCGCGGAGAGACCGTCAGGGACGGTGCCACCCGGAGATTGCAGGTGGCCGCGATCATCAAGCACTAGCAACTGATCTCCCGTAGCCATCTGCGCGACGGGAGGGATATCGCTCTCCGGAATCCAAGTATCCTCCTTGAGCCGATGGAGTTGGCGGGCCTCATCCGTCGCCCAAATCATTCCATCCGCGGTGATGGCCAAGGATGAAAAGGCCATCGCGGGCAAGCTCTCGGTTGTTCCCGCGGAGATGTTGATGAGGATGGCATTCCCGTCCTTCTTGACCGCTACGGCGCGCCCAGCTTGGGCGGAAGAGAAGATTCCGCGGATCTCACTGGTGAGATGCTTGATGCTTCCATCGGGAGACAAGCGGTGCAGCTCACCATTGGCGGTGAGTGCGAGGGCGGTATCTCCCGCCCCGGAGACTGCGGACACCTCCAGCGATGGCTTCATGATCTTGCCTGGAGCATTTTCACTCCAGCAGGAGAGCGTGGAATCCGGATGCAGCACCACACCACCGGTCGCGAGCAGAACGGCATCTTTCCATGGACGGAGCAGCAGCTCTGCTGGTGGCTGGGCCGAAGGTGGCAGGGGCTCGATCGACCAGACTTTCACGAGGGGCTCGCCGGTGGGAGCAGGGGCATCCGGAGTGCGTGTGGGCGGGGCGGGTTTCGCGACTTCGGGTGGCGGTGATTCTTTCCGAATCAGGTTCTCCTGCTTTGGTTCGGAGGGCGCGGGAGCAACGGGCAGCGTTGCGCTTTCCTTCGCTTGAGGAGCCTTCCGCATGAGTTGCCATGCCCCGCCAGCGGCGAGGAGAATGACCAAGAGTGCAGCCAGCCACGGTAGAGGAGACTTGCTCTTTCGGATTGGTGATGCTGGGGGAGTGATGTCCTGCTTCAGCTCGGCCGCTGCCTGATATCGGTCCTCGGGCCGTTCCTGAAGCGCCCTGCGCACCACATCGTCCAGATGGGTATCGCTACCCGACTTCCGCGAGGGTGCCTGAAACACTCCGCGTGGCAGCTCGCCGGTCAGCATCTCGTAGAGCAAGACGCCCAGCGCGTAGATATCGGCACGGTGATCGGCTTTCGAGGCATCCCGCACTTGCTCCGGTGCGGCGTAGGCCGCAGTGCCCATGAAGGTCCCGGTGCGGGAAAGGTCCAAGGCTCCGGCTGCTGCCACCTGGTCCACCCGGGCGAGCCCGAAGTCGGCGACCTTCGCCCGCCCGCTTGAGTCGAGCAGGATGTTGGAAGGCTTGATGTCACGGTGCACCACACCCAAACCGTGCGCGTAGGCCAGAGCCTCGCAGACTTGAGTGGTGACGGCGATGGCAATGGCCGCGTCCACCTTCCCCGCGGCGATGAGTTCTCCGAGAGTCGAGCCATCGACATACTCCATCACGAAATAGAAGTGCCCGGCAGGGCTGAGTCCGGACTCATGGAGAGCGACGATCCCGGGATGCCGAAGCTTGGCCAAGGTCCGCGCCTCGCGCCGGAAGCGCTCCACCTGATGTTCGTCACGGCAGGCTTCGATCGGGAGCAACTTCACCGCCACGTCCCGCTCGAGATCCGGCTGGTGCATCTGGTAAACCGCCCCCATGCCGCCGCGACCCAGAAGGCGTAGCACCTGCCACCTCGGGAACAGCGCGGCAGCCTCTTCCAAGGACGGCGGCTCCCACTCAAGTTCGTCGCCATCGCCCGCTGTTGCCGCCATGTCGAACAGGGCGGCGGGGTCGAGCCCCGAGATGATGGGTGGAGGTTTCACAGCGGAATGGGCAGTGAGGGAAACTCAGCGGGCGACCAGCTCCACGCGGCGATTCAGCGCGCGGCCGGCATCGGTGGCATTCGTGCTCACGGGTGCCATGAAGGAAGCGCCGAGCGGTGTCATGCGGGCGGCATCAATGCCGTGTTTGCTGACGAGCGCCTCGACCACGGCTTTGGCACGGCACTTCGAGAGATCCTCATTGAATTCGAAGGCTCCAACGTTGTCGGTATGGCCGACAACGAGCACCTTGAGCGAGGGCTCGGCCTTCAGTAGCGAGGCCATTTCCTGCAGCGTGGGTGCAGACTCCGGCTTGATCACGGCCTCGTTGAAATCGAAAAGGATGCCGTAGATCGCCACCTTGCCGCTGGCAGAGATCGACTTCTGCATCTCCGCAGCGGAGATGTGGATCATCTTGTCTTCCATCGGTTTGGTATTCACCACGTCGACTTGGATCACGATCGAGTCTTGGGGCAGGGTCAGCTCCTTCTTCCACGGGCTGATGTCCTCCTTCACCGGAATCTCCCACAAGCGGGTGGCGACATAGACGGCGATGTAGAGGCCGCCTTTCTCCAGGCATTGGTAGCGTCGCTCTTTCACACCGGTGGTGAAGACCTGATGGCCCAGTTCCGGAACGGCGTAGTAGCGGCGTGGCGGGCCGTTGCGGATATCGCGATCCTCACCCGACCAGATCGGAGTGAAGCCTGCGTCCTTCAGAGCTGCGGTGTAGTTCTCCGCGACCTCTTGGCTGGTCCGTTTGCCCGCAGCCACGTTCGGCAGGAGATAAGTGCTGCGGTGGAGCGCACCCTCGACCTTCCGGACCTCCTTCGGGTCTGCGGAGTCGGGCGCACTCAGGCCGCCGATCTGGAGGCCCAGTTCACCGAACTTCTTCGAGGACTGGAGGATTAGCGCGGAGCCTTCGTAGCGAGGAAGGCCGGGGTAGTCTTTGAATCCGGGAGCATCCTGGGTGGGCACAAGCTTCTCCGCGGCGGAGGCGGCGAGAAGCGAGGAAAGGAAAAGGGTGACGATCAGACGGAGTTTCATGGAGGCAGGTTCGGTTAGGAGTGGGGGTGCCAGATCCGGCACCGCTGTCCCATGTCTGGCGGGCGATGGATAAACGTTACGGACTTTTTTGGAGTCTCGTGTTCCGGCGGGTAAGAGGTGACTCCGTGAGGTGTCCGGATCGATGAAGGTCAAGGATATCGAACCAGTTGCCCCAGCCGGTGACAAGGTCCAAGTCCCCCTGTGGCCGGGAGAGGATGATTGCCCGCCCCGCGATCTTTGTTAGGCTCTTGTGATGGATCTTCGCAGCGACGCACCCTTTCCTGTCACGCGGTGGAGCCTCGTCGCCGGTGCCCGCGCGGCAACTGATCCCGGTCGGAAGCGCAGCGCTCTGGAGGACCTCTGCACACTTTATTGGCGACCGATCTACGGTTTCCTGCGCCGCCGCGGCATGCCGGTGGAAGAAGCGCGGGATGCTACCCAAGGATTCTTCATCTCCCTGCTGGAGGAAGATCTCTTCGCCAAGGCCCAGTCGGATAGCGGGCGCATGCGCAGCTATCTCCTCGGAGCGCTCCAGCGCTGGCAGCGCGGAGAGTGGCGGAAAGGCCAGGCGGAGAAGCGCGGTGGTGGTCGCGAGATCTTCTCGCTCGATGCCATGGCCGATGACGACGACTTCGAAGCGGCCGGCAGCGAGCATGATACCCCCGAGCACCACTTCGAGAAGAGCTGCGCCTTCGCACTTCTGGAGTCCGCACTGAAGCGGTGGCGGAGGAGCAGAGGACAGCGGGGAAAGAGAGGGCTTTCGTCATCCTGAAGCCGCTGCTTGCACCGCTGGCGGGCGAGTCCGTGCCCTCTCACGAGGAGGCTGCGGCGCAGTTGCACTGCACTCCGGAAGCTTTGCGGGTGACGCTACATCGCCTGCGCAAGCGCTTCGGCGAGGTCTTGCGGGTCGTGGTGGCGGATACGCTGGTGGACCCGACGCCGGAAGCCATTCAAGAGGAGTTGGACGCCCTGCGCATGGCGCTCTCCCGCTGAGCGGATTTTTTTCGAGGAGGATGTAACGGGCGGGAGGGCACCGCCAGACAGGGGATGCAGCGGTTCGATCACGGGCCGCAGAAACCACGAACCAAACGCATCCCATGAAGACGAATATCGCCATCTGCCTCGCCCTCCTCACCGCATCCTCCCCTTTGATGGCGGAGCAAAAGGGGAGGGGATCGAACACGAACCGGGCCCAGATCCAGCAAATCGCGGCCCGCGTCGCACCACGTCAGGCACCTGCTCCCATCAAACGCGTCATGCCTGTGCCTCAGGCCCGCGTCCCTGCCGCCCGGGTGAATGTGGCGCCCACGAAAAAGCCTGCAATCGCCCGTCAGGCTCCCCGTATCTCAGCCACCCTTCCGGGAAAGGCCGTAATCCCCTCGGGCTCGATCCGCAGGAATATCCCGCAGGATAACCGGATTCCCGGCAAGGCTGCCGGTATTCACGCCGGGCGCGGAGTCGCCAGTGGCCTGCGCGAGATGGAATCGCTGCGCAACGGCGCGCTCGAAGGACTCCGCGAGCACGGCCTCACCGGTGGTGCCCAGCCGCGCGGTCCGCAAGGCCCGGCTGATCCCTTCCAAGACAACGGCTACACCCCGCGGCAACCCCAGGCTCCCGCCGGCATCAAGCAACGTGAAGACAACGGCGGCCTCACCGACGTTCGCGGTGCCAAGCGGAATTCCACTCGCGGCCACGTCAGCCACGGCGATGTGTTCGCTGACGGTTATCGCACCCGCTTCGGAGCAGGCAGCGGGTTCAATGGCACGATGGGCAACTTCGGCGAGCGCAGCGCCGCCACGCCATCGGGCGAGGACAATGGCGATGCTTATCAGGTCGATTACACCAATCGCGACGGGAGCACAGGTACTTACAGCGTGACGGAGACCCATGACCAGAATGGCCGTTATGTCACGGTCGAGCACGACGGCACCACCAAGCACGATGGCACCGTCGTCAGCCACGATACCCGCCGTGATGCCGATGGCCGGATCATTTCCACCACCGAGACCGTCATCGCTCCCGATGGCAGCCAGAGCAGCATGACGACCTACCCGGACGGCCATGCCGACGTTGATGTTCGTCCTGCGACGGAGAGCGGCGCCGATCGCACTCCGGATGGCATTGGCAACGGAGTCCGCAGCGGGCCCTCCGCTGCGACCGTGGCCGGCTTGGTCCCGCTCGATCTCCTGCGCCAGCATGCCGATGGTCAGCAAAGCAGCGGGGGTCCGGGCCAATACAGCCTGCAAGGCGGCAGGGGTGTGGATCAGGTCCGCCCCGTGGGTGAAGGACAGCAGAGCGGTGTCGGAGGAGTCCGTCGCGTGCCGCTCGACCCGAAGGGCACGGTCGTGAACCCCGGTCCGATCGATAGCACCCCGGGCAGCGGCGACGACCGCCCTTGATCGTCCGCCCGCTTCCGCTCCCGACGAAAAAAGCCGCTCCGGTTTCCCGGAGCGGCTTCGATATTTAGCGGAAGCTAGCCTTGCGGCTTACTTCTTCTTCGCGGCCTTCTTGGCTGCTTTCTTAGCAGCCTTCTTTGCCGGGGCCTTCTTGGCAGCCTTTGCCGGAGCGGCACCCTTGCCTTCCTCGATCGCGGCCTGGGCTGCGGCGAGACGGGCGACGGGCACGCGATAAGGCGAGCAGGACACGTAGTTCAGGCCCAGCTTGTGGCAGAACTTCACGGAGTCCGGATCACCACCGTGCTCACCGCAGATGCCGAGCTTGATGTTCGGACGGGTGCTGCGGCCCTTGGTCACGGCGGTTTCCATCAGCTGGCCCACGCCGGTCGCGTCGAGGGTCGCGAAGGGGTTCTTCGCGAACACTTCGCTCTCGATGTAGGGCATCAGGAACGCGCCCATGTCGTCACGGCTGATGCCGAGCGCGGTCTGGGTGAGGTCGTTGGTGCCGAAGCTGAAGAACTCGGCGCCCTTGGCGATCTCGTCGGCGGTGAGGGCACCGCGCGGAACTTCGATCATGGTGCCGACCTGGTATTCGAAGCTGACCTTCTTCTCGGCCATGACTTCCTTCGCCACGGTGTGGACGATCTCGGCCTGGAGTTCGAACTCCTTGCCGAAGCCGACGAGCGGGATCATCACCTCGGGCTTCACCGGGATCTTCTTCTTCGCCACGTCAGCCGCGGCTTCGAAGATCGCACGCGCCTGCATGGCGGTGATTTCCGGGTAAGCGATGCCGAGACGGCAACCGCGATGACCGAGCATCGGGTTGAACTCGTGCAGGTCGTGCACGCGCTGGATGATCTTGTCCACCGGCACGCCGATCTTCTTGGAGAGATCGAGTTGCTGCTCCTTCGTGTGCGGAAGGAATTCGTGGAGCGGCGGGTCCAGAAGGCGGATGGTGGCCGGCATGCCCTTGAGGGTCTTGAAGATGCCGGTGAAGTCCTCGCGCTGGTAGGGAAGCAGCTTGGCCAAGGCGGCCTTGCGGGCGTCCAGCGTGGTGGCGAGGATCATCTCGCGCATCGCGTCGATGCGGTCACCTTCGAAGAACATGTGCTCTGTGCGGGTCAGACCGATGCCCACGGCGCCGAAGGCCACCGCGATGCGGGTCTGCTCCGGGGTGTCGGCATTGGTGCGGACGGACATCTTGGTCGCCTGCTCGCACCATTCCATGAGCTTCAGGAAGCTCTTGAACTTCTCGGTCTTCTTCGCGGCCTTGTCGCCATCGACGATGCCGGTGATGATTTCCGAAGGAGCGGTCTTCAGCTCGCCACCGTAAACGGTGCCGCTGGTGCCGTCGATCGAGAGGTAGTCGCCTTCCTTGAAGGTTTCACCCGCGACCTTCACCGTCTTCTTGTCGTAGTCGATCTCGATCGCGGAAGCACCGCAGATACAGACCTTGCCCATCTGGCGGGCGACGAGAGCGGCGTGCGAGGAAACACCGCCCTTGGCGGTCAGGATGCCCTCGGCGGCGATCATGCCGCGAAGGTCTTCCGGAGAGGTTTCGTTGCGGACCAGGAGAACCTTCTCACCCTTTTCAGCGGCGGCCGCGGCGCGGTCGGCGTTGAGGTAGATCTTGCCGGAGGCGGCACCCGGGCCGGCCGGGAGACCCTTGGCGAGTTCCTTGGCCTTCTTGACCTCGGCGAGGTCGAAGATCGGGGCGAGGAGTTGGTCGAGCTGGTCGGCCGGGTTGCGGAGCACGGCGGTCTTCCAGTCGATGAGACCTTCCTTCACCATGTCCATGGAGAACTTCAGCGCGGCGGCGGCGGTGCGCTTGCCGTTGCGGGTCTGCAGCATGAACAGCTTGCCTTCCTGCACGGTGAACTCGACGTCCTGCACGTCCTTGAAGTGCTTTTCAAGGATGGTGCGGACCTTCATCAGTTCCGCGAAGGGCTTCGGCATCGCCTTCTTCATCAGGGCGACGGGATCCGGGGTGCGGACACCGGCCACCACGTCTTCGCCCTGCGCGTTCACGAGGAACTCGCCGTAGAATTCGTTCACGCCGTTGGCAGGGTTACGGGTGAAGGCCACGCCGGAACCGGAAGTGTCACCGGTGTTGCCGTAGACCATCGCCTGCACGTTCACCGCCGTGCCCCACTCGGCCGGGATGTTGTACTTGCGGCGGTAAACGATCGCGCGGTCGTTCATCCAGGAGCTGAACACGGCACCGGCGGCACCGCGGAGCTGCTCCCAAGGATCGGCAGGGAAGCCCTTGCCGGTGCGCTCTTTCACGAGCGCCTTGAAGCGCTTCACGAGTTCCTTTTGGTCATCGGCCGTCAGGTCGGAGTCGATGATGTCCTTGTGATACTTCTCGTGCTTGAATTCTTCGATGACGACTTCGAAAGGCTCGTGGTCTTCGCCTTCGGTCTTTTGCACGCCGAGCACCACGTCGCCATACATCTGGACGAAGCGGCGGTAGCAATCCCAAGCGAAGCGCTCGTTCTTGGTGACGGCGGCGAGGGACTTCACGGTCTCATCGTTGAGGCCGAGGTTGAGGATGGTGTCCATCATGCCCGGCATCGAGTCGCGGGCACCGGAGCGCACGGCCACGAGGAGCGGCAGGCCCTTCGCATCGCCGAACTTGCAGCCCATGATCTTCTCCATGTTCTTCACGCCGGCTTCCATTTGAGCCTGGAGCGAGGTCGGATAGGTCTTCTTGTGACCGTAGAAGTAGGTGCAGACCTCCGTGGTGATGGTGAATCCCGGAGGCACTGGCAGACCGATGCGGGTCATTTCCGCGAGGTTGGCGCCTTTGCCGCCGAGGAGCGCCTTCATCGACCCGTTGCCATCGGCTTTGCCGGCGCCCCAGGTGTAAACGTACTTGGTGCCCTTGGCGGAGGGCGCTTTCTTGGCCGCCTTCTTGGCGGACTTCTTCACGGTAGCCATCTCTTGTTTGCTTGGAGTGGGTTGACTTGCGAAAGGCGCGTGGGGACGGCGAAAGGACACCATACCCCCGGGCGCGGACGCGCGAGGCTAGCGACCGGAAAAGCCGTGTCAATGAACCAGTTCCGCCTGTGGAACCCGTCACATGCGATCGATCCCTTGCGAATCTCCGGGGCACGTCCTACCGTGGAGGGTTACCATGAAGACACCACTACACCTCATCTGCCGTATCTCCCTGCTGGCTCTTTCCAGTGTGATTCTGAGCCAGTGCGCTCACGAACCGGTTACCCAAGCGAATGCCTCGAACGCCAGCGGCGCTAAGATCGCCGCCGATTCCCGCGCCGCCTTGCAGGACCTTTACGCCAAGAACGCCGCCGCCCGCCGTCTCGGCAAGCAGGCTTCGGGAGTCCTTGTTTTCCCGCATATCCTGAAGGGCGGCTTCGTCGTCGGAGCGGAGGGCGGGAACGGCGCCCTGCTCGGTGCGGACGGTTCCGTGCGCGGCTATTACCAGACCGCAGCCGCCTCTTACGGGCTGCAGGCCGGAGTCGAGAAATTCGGCTACGCGCTCTTCCTGATGGATTCGAAGGAAGTCGCGAATCTCAACCAAGCCGCCGGTTGGTCGGTCGGCACCAGCCCCAGCCTCGTCGTCGTGGATCGCGGTCTCTCGGCCGAACTCACCACCAAGACGGTCGATCGTGGCACCTATGCCTTCATCTTCGACCAGCGCGGTTTGATGGGTGGCGTCAGCCTGAAGGGCTCCAAGATTACCCGCATCAAACCGGGTTCCTAAAGCTTACCCGGTGGCGTAGATAGCAGGCGCGGGCCCCGTTTCCGGAGCCCGCGCACGTCGTACTCAAATAGCTCGAAATTCTAGGCCGTCGCGGCTCAGCGCTTCTTCAGCTTTGTCACGCGGCCGGAGGCGTTCCAGTCCTGCACGTAGAGGTTTCCCTCTTTGTCGAAGGACAGGCCGTGCGGCGCGGTGAAAATTCCGGTCTTCATCTGATCCAGAGGCACGCCGAAGTTTGCCCATTGGCTTTTGTCCGGGTTGTCTCCGAGGAAGGCGGCGGGCTTGCCATTCTTGTCGAGGATCGTCACGCGAGCCTCCAATTCGGCCACTGCACAGGCATCACCGAGGATCGAGATCGTGCAGGGGCGACGCAGATCCGTGGCGTGAACCCCGATCCAGTTTCCCTCCAGATCGAAATGAACAAGGCGGCGGTTCTCGCGGTCGCAGACCAGCAGCCGCGGCTCGCCGAAGCGCGTGTCGAGCGCCATGCCGTGGCTACAGCTCGTTTGGCCGTCGCCATTGCCCTTCCCGCCGAAGCTCTTGATGTGCTTACCCTCGGCATCGAACTTGTGGATGAACTGCTCGCCGTAGCCCATTGAGCAAAAGATCTCGCCCTTCGGCCCCACGGTCACCGCTGTCAGGCCTTTCCAGCCGCCCTGCACCTCACCCGCCGTCGCTTGGGAAATCTCCAGCAGCACCTTGCCATTGGTGTCGATCTTGCAAACGCGGAGCGGCTTCGGGCCACCAAGCTGGGCACCGTAGAGTACGGTTTTGCCCTTTTCCTCTCGCACCGCCATGGCGTGGAAGCCTTGGCACTCCGGCGCGATCGTCTCCTTCAGCTTGCCGTCCGGCTTGTAGACCAAGATCCCGTGAGGGGCGTCGGTGGAGACGTAAATGAGCCCCGTCTTCTCATCGATCACCACGCCGCCGTGGGTCGGGCCCAGGTTCTTGCCGTCCGGCAGTTCGCCCCAGTGCGGCACGGCTTCATATTGCCACGCACCGTTGCCGGTCAGCACGGCGGTTTCCACTTCCGCGCCCGGCTTCGTGCCGTGATCGGGGTGGGCGAGGGCGAGGGAGGGGAGCAAGAGGAGCAAGGCCGTGGATTTCATCGGCCCCACTCAAGCGAAGTCGCCCGATTTGGCAATGCCCCGATGATTCCCGGATCGCGCCAAAATGGGTGACTCCGCGCCCGGTCTTTACCGGGATCCCCGCTCCGGGTTATACGCGCCGCCCGGAAGATCTCGTGAACCAGCTCCCTGACACACTGCCTCCCTTCGACCTCAGCCCGAAATGGCAGAGGGCGGTCCATTGGATGGTGGATGGCTTCATTTCCGGCCTGCTCGTCCACTTCTTCTGCCTGCAGCTACTGAGTCTGCCCATGCCTGCACTCCTTGATCCTGTCGTGGAGTGGCTCGAGTCGGCCAAGCAGAGTCGGGTCAGACTGCTCCTCATATTTCTCTACTATCTCGTCCTCGAAGTAGGCTGCGGCACCACGCCCGGGAAACTTCTTACGGGCTCCAAGGTGATCGATATCCACGGCGGGCACCCGACGCGGATGCAGTTCCTCCTGCGCACCCTCTGCCGATTCATTCCCTTCGAGCCCTTCTCCTTCTTGGATCGGGATGGCAAGGGCTGGCACGATTCATTTACGAAGACCTACGTCGTGCGGGCTTCCTCGGTTCGCGGGTCTTCCGCGAATGCCGCATGATGCGGGCTTAGCCCGTCTTCCTCCGGAACATCGCCGAGGCACAACCGATCGTCACCGCGCTGATCCCCGCCAAGGGGATCACGAGGGAAATGACCCGGTCCGCCGAGGCGTCTTTCATGAAGATCTCCTTCACGATTTCCACGAAGTGCCGCACCGGATTCGGCCAATTCAGGATCTGGAGCCAGCCCGGCTGGTTCTCCACCGGGGAGGCGAAGCCGGAGAGCATCATCGCCGGCATCATGAAGGAGAAGGCCCCGAGGAATGCCTGCTGCTGCGTGTTGCAGATGGAGGAGATCAGCAGCCCCACTCCCACCAGTGAGAGCGCGTAGAAGAACATCCCCAGATACAGCAGCCCCAGGTTTCCGCGGAAGGGCACATCGTAGATGAAGATTGCCGCCAGCAGGATCAGCGTGGCTTGGAAGAAGGCGATCAGGATCGCGGGCACGCCTTTCCCGATCATCACCATCTCCGGTGTAAGCGGGGAGACCATGAGTTGGTCGAAGGTGCCCTGTTCACGTTCCCGGGCCACGGATAGGGCCGTCAGGATCAGCGCCCCGATGGTCGTGATGATCGCCACGAGGTTCGGTAGCAGGAAGTTTTTGAAGTCCAGGTTCGGGTTATACCAATAGCGGACAATCGTCTCCGAGGGCATCGCCCGGCCCGCATCCGCGGCCCGTTCCTTCATGTAGTTCTCGGCGATCCCTTGCAGATAGCTGAAGGCGATCTGCGCTCCGTTTGAGCGCCGGCCATCCAGTAGCACCTGCACCGGCCCGGTTTCACCCGCCGCGATCTTCCGCGAGAAATCCTCGGGAATGCTCACCGCCAGCATCGCCTTCCGGGACTCGATTGAATCCGCCAGCGCCTCCTGCGAGTGGATCGGGATCACCTCGGTGAAAGCCTCGCTCTGCGCGAAGCGCTGCACGAGTTCGTTCGAGGCCTCGCCGGTGTCGCGGTTGTAGATCGCGATCGATGCGTTCTTCACCTCCAGCGTCGCCGCATTCGGGAAGAGCAGGGTCTGCAGGATCACCGGCATGATCAGCAGCGCCCGGCTCGAAGGGTTTCCCACGATCGACTGCAGCTCCTTGATCACGAGCGCCCGGATGCGATGGAAGAAGTTCATGGTCTCAGGTCATTCCATACGGCGTTTCGTCAGACGCGCCGTCAGCCCCAGGAAAAATGCCGCGGAGGCCATCAGGAACAGGATGTCCGGCAGCAGCACCTTCCACGGTGTGCCCACTTGGAAAATCGTCTGGATAGCCGAGACGAAGTAGCGCGCCGGGATCAGGTGGGTCACCCCGCGCAGGAATGCCGGCATGCTCGAAATCTCATAGATGAAGCCCGAGAGCATCATCGCCGGCAGGAAGGCCGCATTCAGGGCCGCCTGCGCCGCGTTGAACTGGTTCTTCGTCCCGGTGGAAATCGCCAGGCCGATGCCGAGCACACTCAGCAGGAAAAAGCTGCCGGTGATGAACAGGGCCACCGGGCCGCCGCGGAAAGGCACATGCAGCAGGAAGCGCGTGGCCAGCACGCACATCGCCAGCGAGACCATCCCGAGCACGTAGTAGGGGATGATCTTGCTCAGCAGCAGCTCCGCCCGGGTGATGGGGGAGGCGAGCAGCGCCTCCATCGTGCCGCGCTCCCATTCCCGCGCCACTACCAGCGAGGTCAGCAGTGCGCCAATCACCGTCATGATCACCGTGATCGATCCCGGGATCAGGAAATTCCGGCTCTCCGCCGAAGGGTTGTACCAGTAACGCGGCTCCAGCGAGATCTCCCGCTTCATCTCCTCACCGCGGTCCTCCGCCCGCTGCATCATCCAGATCTGCCACACGCCGTTGATGTGCGCGCTCACGAACTGCGCCGTGTTCGGCTCCGAGCCATCCGCCACTACTTGCAAGGGCGCCGTGTCGGAGGACTGTTTCATCCGCCGCGAGAAATCCTCCGGGATAATCACGAAGCCACGGATCTTCGAGTTCGTGATGTCCACTTCCATCGTCTTCCGGTCCTCGTAGCGCCGGATGTCCATCGAGGGCGTGCCCTGCAACGCCTTCGCAAATCCGTCGGACTCCGTCCCGGTCGCCTCGTTTAGAAGCCCGATCCTCAGCCGCGGTGTGTCCAAGTTGATCCCGTAGCCGAAGACGAAGATCAGCACCAGCGGCAGCACGAAGGCGATCAGGTTGCTGCTGGGATCCCGGAAGATCTGCAGCGTCTCCTTCCAGCACAGCGCCTTCAGACGTCGCAGCGAGAGATGCTTCACCTCGGCTCCTCCTTCCCCGTCACCAGTTCGATAAAGGCATCCTCCATCGTCGGATCTGGATCCTCCTTTGTCGCCACGCTCTCCTTCAGTTCGTCCGGTGTCCCGTTCGCAATCAGCTTGCCACGGTAGACCAGACCGATCCGGTCGCAGTACTCCGCTTCGTCCATGAAATGTGTTGTGACCATCACGGTCACGCCGCGACCCACCAGCCCGTTGATGTGCGTCCAGAACTCGCGCCGGGTCACCGGGTCCACGCCCGAGGTCGGCTCATCCAGGAAAAGGATATCCGGCTCGTGCATCACCGAGCAGGCCAGCGCCAGGCGCTGCTTGTAGCCCAGCGAGAGCGAATCCGTCTTTGCATTCAGAAAGGGTTTCAGGTGGAAGATCTCCGCCATCTCCCCGGTCTTTTCCTTCTGCTTCCGACCCTGCAGCCCGTAGATCCCTGAGAAGAACTCCAAGTTTTGTGCCACGGTCAGGTTCCCGTAGAGTGAGAACTTTTGCGCCATGTAGCCCAGCCGCTGCCGCGCCTCGCTCGCGCTGTGGCGCAGGTCCAGATCCACCACCTTCGCCGTGCCCTGCGTCGGCGTCAGCAGTCCGCACATCATCTTGAAGGTTGTCGATTTTCCCGCGCCGTTCGGGCCCAGCAGCCCGTAGATCTCGCCGCGTGTCACCTGGAAACTCACGTCGTCGGTCGCCTTGAAATCGCCGAACTGCTTCGTCAGGTGTGACGCCTCGATCACCACCTTCCCGTCTTGGGCGATCTCGTGTGTGTGCTGCGCCAGCACGGAATCGCCCGGAGGTCCGCCACCCAGAAGGTCGATGAAAGCGTCCTCGAAGCGTGGCTTCACCTCCACCCACTCGGCGCTCTCCTCCGCGCCGATCTCCTTCGGATCGAAGCGTCCTGCATCCTTCCTCAAGGTCAGCCGCAAGCTGTGTCCTTGGATCGTCCCGTCGCTCACCTCCGGGCGCGAGAGCGCCTTCGTCAACAGGCTGCGCTTCTTCTCGCCGGGTTCGCGCAGTTGGTATACCCGCCCTTCCAGTGGCTTCGCGATCTCCGCCGGCGTGCCGCTGAAGAGCAGCTTGCCCTCATTCAGCACCACCGTTGTCCCGCACAGCTCGGCCTCATCGAGGTAGGCCGTGCTCCATACCACCGCGATTCCTTGGTTCACCAGATCCTCCACCATTCCCCACAGCTCGCGCCGTGAGATCGGGTCGACCCCCACGCCCGGTTCATCCAAGAGAAGCAGCCTGGGCTTTCCCAGTAGCGCACAGGCTAAGCCAAGCTTCTGCTTCATGCCGCCTGAAAGTTTCCCGGCGAAGCGCCCGGTGAAGCGCTTCAAATCGGTGAAGCTCAGGAGCCGCTCGAAGGACTCCTCTCGCTCCTGCCCTGTCACATGCCGCAGATCCGCCTGCAGCGTCAGGTTCTCCAGCACCGTCAGATCCTCATACAGGCCGAACTTCTGCGGCATGTAGCCCACATCGCCCCGGATCGCCGCGGCATCGACGATCGGGTCTTTCCCCAGCGTCCGGATCGTCCCCCGGTTCGGTTCCATCAGCCCTGCGATCAAGCGCAGCAGCGTCGTCTTCCCCGCGCCATCCGGCCCGACCAATCCCGTGATCAGGCCCTTCCGCACCTCGCCCGAAACCTCATCCAGCGCCGGCGACTCCATCCCCTTGAAGGTCTTCGTCACCCCCTCGAAGCGGATTACCACCTCGTCTGTCGGATTCTCCTGCATCGCACGGATCACTGATCACTCGGCACTTCTCTGCACCCGCACCGGCATCCCCTGCCTCAGCGAGCCGTCCGAGTCATCCACCACCACCCGCATGCGATAGACTAGCGAGGTCCGCAGCTCCTGGGTCTCCACCGTCTTCGGCGTGAACTCGGCGCGTGGAGAAACGAAGCCGACCGTACCGTGGAAGGGCTGGTCCGGGCGTCCGTCCGTGAGCACCTCCACCTTCGTCCCCGGCGGGAACTTGCCTAGCTCGGGTTCGTGAACGTAAGCCCTTACCCATACCGGATCCTCCAGCGAGAGCGAGAGCACCGTGGGCCCGGCTTGCACGATAGCGCCGGGTTCTTGCGCCCGGGTGATGACGATGCCGTCCGAAGGACTCTTCAGTTCGGTGTCCTGTAGCTTGATTTCTGCCGTTTTCACGGCTGCTTCCGCCCTCACCACCGCGGCCTCCGCTGCACCTGCTGCCGCCTGCGCGGCTCCCACACCTGCTTCGGCTGCCGCCACCTCTTCCACCCGGAATCCCGATTCGAGCTGCTTCAAGCTGGCCTCGGCCACCTTCATCCGTTGCTCCGCTTCATGATAGGCCGCCTCCGCGTTCTCGAAGTTCTGGCGCGAGACACCGTTCGTCTTTACCAGCGTGGATTGCCGTTGGTAGGCGCGTTCGGAGTTCTCCATCGTCACCTTTGCTTGGGCCAGACTGGCGCGCGCCTGCTCCACTTCTTCGGTGCGATATCCCGCGCGCTTGAGATCGGCATCGGCCTTTGCTTGGACCAAACTGGCCTTCGCTTGTTCGAGCGAGGCCACCGCCTGCAGGTGTGTGGCCTTCGCTTGGTCGAGCTCGCGCTGGTAGGGTTCGGCATCGATCCGCGCCAGCAGCTCGCCCGCCTTCACCGCATCGCCCTCGTCCTTCAGCACCTCCGCGATCCGGCCGGAGACTCGGAATCCCAGGTCGACCCCGCGGATGTCCACGTTCCCGTGCAGCACCAGTGCGTCTTCTTCGTTACGGTACTTCCCGTAGAAGTACCACCCGCCCGCAGCTAGCACGCCGAGCAACAGGATCACCGGTATGGCTTTTTTCATCGTTCGCTTCCTTTCCATGCGAGTCCGCCGCAGATCAGATCCACGTGCTCGTCCAGGAGCTCCGCGATCATGACCTTGTGGGCCGCTTGTAGTTTCTTCACTCCCAGCCGCCGCAGGATCGTCGCCCGCGCCAGAGTGAATGCCAGGACCTGCCCGAACATCGCGTGGGTCCGCAGGATCAGCTTGGTCGAGGTGGGATCTTCACCGGTGGTGATTCCCACCGTCCGCGTGAAAAGCTCGTGCATCGGCTTGAGGGTCTTCTGGTAGAGCAGCTCGAAGTTCTCGCTCGGCGCCGCCTGCTCGCGCAGCATCACCAGCCGGATCTTCTCGAATTCGCTCCCCTCGAGTTGCTCGCCCAGCAGGGTCCGCAGCATCCGCTTGATGATGCTCTGTGCGGTCGCCACGTCCGGCTCGCCACTTGCCAGTAATTCCCGCGACTCCGCCGCGACCTCGGAAAACACGCCGCGCAAATGCTCGCCGATTCCCTCCAGCACCGCCGCATAAAGCCGCTCCTTGCTGCCGAAGTAGTAGCCGATCGCTGCCACGTTCTGCTCCGCCTCGTCCGCGATCTCCCGCACCGAGGCATTCTCGTAGCCTTTCTCCCCGAACTTCTTCAGCGCGGCCAGCAATAGCCTGCGCCGGGCTTGCTCGCCCTTGTTCGGACTCGTCGGAAACAGTTCCCGCTGCACGCCAGAAAATTGGACGATCGTATGAAAATGTCAAACGAATGTATAATTGCTTGCTGCCGTCACGCCGAAACGACCGCCCCGCGAGAGGCGATCGCTGGATTCGTTGGATGTTAGGCCAGAGCCTCACCGGAAGCCCGGATACGGCTCATCAAGACGTCGATCTCTTTGTCTTCAAGAGGCTCCACCCTTCCGGACCAATCGGCGATTGCGGTGATCCGGGGTGACACCCACCGATACATTTCGGGATTTCCGTATCCGGATTCCCGGTAAAGCTGCAGGGCAGCCAGTATGGTAGCGATTTCGGGCAGACTTAGCTTCATTCGTTAGGGCATATGCTGGATTTGGGTTTGTCCTTTTTGTCTTCGGTGTCGGGCTTAAGGCCCGGCTCTCTTTATCGGAGAATGTGCCAAAGCCGCAAAAACAGCCATTATCAGTGACTTGTGGTGTCTACCTATTCTTGCTCTGTGATTGTCAAGTTGCAGAATCTGCACATTTTTACGGGTCATGTTGCATTGTGCGCCTTGACCTGCGCCCCAAGGCTTACGGCGAGAAAGGAATCAAGAATGACGTCCGCACTTGGTGATCAGGATTGGGTCGGCTCACATCTCCCGCATCCTACGTTTGGTCGCATGAAGAAACGCTCCTCCACTCCATGGGCTTGCCTATTGGGGGGCCTCCTCTTCGTCGTCCTTCTCTCGATGTGGACCTTCGGATCTTGTTGTGGCATGTCGATGTCCAGATCCAAGAGGCTCATGACTGCCAACGATGCGCGGTCTCTCGAGCAAGAAAGGCACCGCGGATGACGTCCTCACTTGGGAAGGTGGCTTCGCTTCGGATCGGAGAACGCTTAAGTGGTCGCTGCTAGTCGGAGCACTGCTCGCTCTGGGTTTGACAGGATGGTGGCTGTCCTCGTGCTTCCGGCGGTGGAAGACTCCACCGGTTCCCCGCAATGGAGTGGCAAGTTGAAGTCGAATCCGGGCTTGGTGTTGGCTGACGATCCCTCCAGCCTATGGACGATGTTGGATCATCTTCCTGAGCTTCGGAAATTTTTGTTATTGGTCCTCGGTGTTACTTTCGTGATTTGGCTGGCGGGCGGCTACCATCCCCCGCGCCGGCCTGAAAGGCTACAAGCCTCCAACGACGCAAGGGCCTTGAAACAGGCGATCCAAGCCTTCGAGATGGAATACAAGAGCTTTCCCGATCTCGGTGTCCGGGGCGAGGAGATCCGTTCCGAAGGCGAAGCTGGTGCCAAGCTCCTGACCATTCTCCTCGCTAAAGAGGAAGCCGGCGATTCGGTGCAAAACCGGAGAAGAATCTCCTTCGCCAATTTCAGGGTCAGCAAGCGCCGGAAGAATGGCGGTCTTGTCTATCGAGATGGCGACAAGCGGAGTGAGGTGGAGGGGCTTTTCGATTCATGGGGAAATGCCTTCTATGTGAAATTCGATGCCGATCAGGATGGCCGGATCGAAGATCCCCTCGAACCCGGCAAGTTCATAAGCGAATCGGTGCTCGTTTATAGCTTCGGCAAGGATGGCCAACTGGGTGGAAAGGACGATATTCAAACTTGGTAGCTATCTGTGAAAGGGCTCCATCACGGCCCGATCAACAAGGGGCCCTGCTCCAGATGGCTCCGGTAGGCCGCGAGTTGGGTTGCATCCAGCACACCGCTCAAGCGCTCCACCTGCTTGTCGATCCGCGCCTGCTCCTGCTCGCGCACCTTGCCCATGATTTGTTCGTGATCCATGCCATCCACCGGGCCATCCACATTCATCTGCACCACTGTTGCCTCTGCTCCCGCAGGAGCTGCAAACTCCGCATTCATGAACGCACCCATTTGCATCCCTCCTTCCGCCGATTGATCCACCTGAGCCCGGGCTTCGTTCTGCAAGATCTCGTACACCGCATCCCTCTGGTCCTCCCGCAGCGATACCGCCTGCGAAAGCGATGCCATGTCACGGAGCGTCCGAGCCTCGATCCGCTGGTTGCGCTCCGCTTCCTTGTTCCCCTCGTAGGCCTCGTGCTGGTCTGCCGTCAGCATCTCCTTCATCAGCTTGTCCAGGCTCTCCGCCTGTTCCTTCGGGGACATCGTCTGTTTGGCATTCAACCGGATACTTCCCTCATCCCCGTCGATTGCCACCTCCGGCTTCTGTCCCTCAAGATGCGCCTTCAAGCGTGCCTCCTGCTGCGGATTCAACCCCAGCTTTGCCACCAGGTCTGAGATCCTCGCCGCAATCTTCTTCGAGCGCTGCTCGTCCAGCGAACTCTGTATCCGTGCCACCATCTCTTTCGCATCCGGCGAGATCCGTCCCTTCCGCTCCCGGGGCGGTCTCGGTCCGGATTTCGCTCTCTCCTTCGTCTCCTCTCCGGTCGAATCCTCGCCTGCCGCCGCAAAGCCCTCCGGCACTCTTCCCGTCACCCCGCCTCTTCCCTCGGTACTCTTCTCAGATACCGGAGCGGAAGTTTTCATCAACCACCCCACCCCGATCCCGATCACCAAAGCCGCCAGCACTAGAGGAAGTATTTTTTTCATACACCCCCACAGCGCCGACCCGCCGCGGATTTATCATCCCGGTCTTTTTACCGATCACTGATTACTCGGCACTGATCACTTCTTCTTCCCCTTCTTCTTGTCCCGGTTCTTCCCCTTCGGCGGCCATGTCTTCTCGAACTTCCGCTTCTTCTCCTTCTCCGGCTTCTCGGCGGAAGGCTTCCACGCCACCTTCTCCAGTTTCGTTCCCTCCACCGGCACCCCTTCTCCCGAGATCCGGAAGTCGATGAACTTCGCTTGGAAGTCGATCCGCTGCACCTGCATCTTGATCTTCTGCCCGAGCTGGAATTGCAGCCCGCCGCGTGACACGAAGCGCATCTGCGCCTGCTCGAAGCGCCACTCGCCCCGCGGCAGATCCTCCCGCTTGATCACCCCGCGCGCGCCGATTTCCGTCGCCTCCACCATCAGGCCCATCATCCGCACGTCGGTGATCACTCCATCGAATGTCGGCGGCTCCGGCATCTTCGCGCACATCGACAGATACTCGAGCATCTTGATCTGCTTCGTCTCGTTCTCCGCCTCCGCGGATGCCCGCTCCGTATCGGAAATGTGCCGAGCGAATTCCGCCAATGCCGTTTGCCCCGGCACCGCGTCCGCCTTCTTCGGCGCATTCGTTAGGAAGGGCTGCAGCGAGCGATGCACCACCAGGTCCGCATAGCGGCGGATCGGGCTCGTGAAGTGACAGTAGTCCGCCTTCGCCAATCCATAGTGCCCCAACGGATCCGCCGCATAGGCCGCCCGCTTCAGGCTCTTCAGCAGGCCCAGCTTGATCAGGTGCTCGTCCGGACGCCCCTTCGAAGCGTCTAACAACTTCTGGATATGCGCCCGGTTCGTCAGGTCGCCTGGCTGGTAACCGTGTGCCCGTGCCGTCTCGGTGTATTCGTGCAGCTTCCCGAAGTCCGGGTCCTCGTGCACCCGGTAGATCGTCGGCTTGTTCTTGATCTTCAGAATCCGCGCCACCGCCTCGTTCGCCAGCAGCATGCATTCTTCGATCAGTTGGTGACTCGCCGTGTGCTCCACCTGGTGCACCGAGATCGCCCGCCCCCTGTCATCCAGCTTCACCCGGATCTCCGGCATCTCCAGATCCAGCGCGCCATCGGCGAAGCGCTTCTTGCGCAGCACCGATGCCATCGCCCAAGCCTCCTTGACCATCGGCTCAAGCCCCTCCACCGATCCCTCCGGGGCCGGCTTGCCATCCAGGATCGCCTGCGCCTGCTCATAGGAAAGCTTCGCCTGGCTGTTGATCACCGCATCGCAAAAAGTCGTCTTGCTCACCTTTCCGGTGGGCGAGATCTCGATCACCGCGCACTTCGTCAGGCGGTTCACGTCCGGCTTCAGCGAGCAAATCCCGTTGCTCAGCTCGGGCGGCAGCATCGGCAGCACCCGGTCCACCAGGTAGGTCGAGTTCCCGCGCTCCGAAGCCTCCTTATCCAGTGCCGTCTTCGGCTTCACGTAGTGCGATACATCCGCGATGTGCACCGCCAGGGTCCAGCCCTTGCCGTGCTTCTCCACCCAGATCGCATCGTCGTGGTCCTTCGCATCCGCCGGGTCGATGGTGATGACCAGCCGGTCCCGCCAATCCTCGCGCCGCGCGATTTCCGCCGGGTCCACCTCGTCGCCGATCTTGTGCGTCTCCTTCAGCACCTCTTCCGGGAATGAGGTCCGCAGGCCCTGCCGGTGGATTACCGCCAGGATATCCACTCCCGCATCACCGGGCCATCCTAGCACCTCGATCACCCGTCCACGCGGATTCTGCTGCTTGTCCCAGCGGTCGAGATCCACCACGACCAACTGCCCGGGCTCCGCCGTCGTATCGCCGTTCAGGTCGATCTGTCCGTCCACCGCCGGATCCTCCGTTTCCACCCAGCCGAACTTGCCCTTCCTCCGGTAGACTCCCACCAGCCGTCCGCTGCGCCGCTCGACGACCTTCTCCACCTTGCCGCGCGCATCCGGTTCCTCCTCCGCCTCGTGCCGACGCCCTTGGCGCCATTGGGCAGGGCGGGGGATGTGGAAGGACACGATCACCCGGTCCCCCTCCAATGCAGTCCCAGTATCCCGGCGCGGCACGTGCAGGCGGGAGTACTTCTTTAGGTCGATCCCCGTCTCCAGGTTTTCCGCATCTCCGGCATCGGGGTAAAACCACGCATGACCGCGCGGCAGGAAGCGGATCACCCCCCGCAGGTGGTTCGATCCGCCGACCTTCGCCAGCTCGTAGCGTCCCTTCTTGCCTTCGGCGATCTTGCCCTCCCGGGTCATCGCCGCCAGTTCCGACCGCAGCAAAGGGCGGTCGTGGGTGGAAAGGTCCAGTTCCCTGGAAAGCTCCGACTTGTTCATCGGGCGATAACCCTTCCCCCCCATCACGCGGAGCAACGTGCCCCGCAATTCTTCTCGTTCCATACTTTCCTAACCATGGACTGCAAACCTCCTTGTGGCAATGCCCGACCCTGAAAAGCTCTTGGCAGAATGCTTGGCGGCATTACCTTCACCGGCAAGATAGCTCGTGAAATGCGGGATTGCCACCGGCCCCTCGTCCCGCTTTCTTTCACGAAATTCCTAATTAACGCAGACCCTATTCACATGAAAACCCGTCCCGTAGCCCGCCGCGCAGCCAGCGGCTTCACCCTCGTCGAGCTTCTCGTCGTCATCTCCATCATCGTGGTGCTTGCCGCGATGAGCTTCGGCGCCGCGAACATGGCCATGACCAAGGCCAAGAAGCTCCAGACCTCCAATGATGCCCGCGCGCTCAAGCAGGCCATCCAGGCTTTCAACAGCGAGTACAGCCGTCTTCCGGACTTCGGCGCTCAAGGCGATGAAGCCCAGACCGATGGCGAAGCCGGTGCCGAACTCCTCACCATCCTTCTTGGTAAGGAAGAGGTCAGTGACTCGATGCAGAACAAGAAGCAGATCGCTTTCGGCAATTTCAAGATCAACAAGACCAAGGCCAAGGGTGGCCTGGTTTACAGCAACGGTGGCTCCGGCGCCCGCCCGGACGGGCTCTACGACGCTTGGGGCAAGCCTTTCTACCTGAAGCTCGATACCGAGTATGATGGCGAGCTGGAAGACCCCTTCAAGCAGGGCAATATCGTCCGCGACACCATCATCGTCTATAGCTACGGCGCTGACGGTAAGGTCGGCGGTGGCGACGACATCCAGACCTGGTAATCGTCCGTTACTCCGCGCTTCACGAATTTCACCCGCCCCGGCTCACCGCCGCGGCGGGTTTTCTTTTGTGTTCCCGTAGTGGTAGTGCCCTTCCGCTCCGAATCCAGCATCTCCCTGCCGTGCTTCAGCGCGCACTCCGCTTGATGATTGGAAGATTGGTGATTGATGATTTCCTCCCCAACGGTCGCGGGGCGGCCTCCCTCCAATACTGGGATGCCGCCCCGCTTTCCGTCTCCCGGTCAACGCCCTGTGGGGGGAGGGCCTTGTCGTTGACCGGCTCTGCCGCCACGGTCTGGACCGCGCGGAGCCTCCTCTTGCTCCTCGTGGTCCTCGCGTGGCGGCCTCGGCGGATGCAGTTCGCGTGGGGTCAGCTCGCCGTCTTTGTTGCGGTCCAGCTTCACCAGCGACTCCGGGGCCTGAGATATTTCTTCCGTGGAAAGCTTGCCGTCCCGGTTCGTGTCCATCGTAGCCATCAGCGGCGGCATCGGATGCCTCGGGCGCTGCGGCTTCGCGCCACCTTCCTGTTCCCCGCCGTTTGGCGCATCTGGTCGTGGCGTCGCCTCATAGCTCGGATCGCGCGGCGCTTCGGGAGATCCTTCTCCTTCCGGCGGCTTCGGGCGCAGTTCCTCCGGGCTTACGGTGCCATCACCGTTGCGATCCATGTTCTTCAGCGCCGTGGCCGCCGCCTCGATCTCTGCCGCGGAGATGTTCCCGTCGCCGTCGCCATCCAGCGCCTTCAGCAGCGGCATGGGGGGATGCGGTGGGCGGTGGGGTGGGGGACCCTGCGGGCCCTCCTGTGCCGGGCAAGCCAGACTCGCCAGCACGGCCGCTGCCATTGATGTGACTGTCGTTTTCATGATCCTCGTCCTTTCTTGGTTTCGCAGCGGACAACCGTCATCCGCCGACAAGGGAACAGCCCGATTGTTAAGCTCGTGTGTGGACCCCGAACTTTTCGTGTAAAACCTGCCTTTTGGTAGCGGAAGGACTCTCGTCCTTCCGGCTGCTGGCCTCTCCGTTTGACGACCCCTTGTTGCTCCACCTCGCCATCCGCCATCCGCCATCCGCCATCTCCCTTTTGTTAAGCCCGCGTAAATCCCATCGCCTCTCGCCCGCCTCTCCATCATCTTCGGATCCGCATGAACCCTGCGCCCTCCCGGCCTCTCCTCGTCGTCGATGACGACCGCAAGCTCTGCGGCCTCATTCGCGATTACCTCGCGCCCCACGGCTGGCAGGTCGATATGCGCCACACCGGCCCCGAAGGCCTCGAGGCCGCCCGCACCGGCAAGCACGAGGCCGTCCTTCTCGATGTCATGATGCCCGGCATGGATGGCTTCGAGGTCCTCCGCGAGCTCCGCAAGTCCTCTTCCATCCCCGTCCTCATGCTCACCGCCATGGGCGAGGAGGCGGACCGCATCGTCGGCCTCGAACTCGGAGCGGATGACTATCTCCCGAAGACCTTCTCCAGCCGGGAGCTCCTTGCCCGTCTCCGCGCCGTCACCCGCCGCAGTGCCATCACCGAAAGCGAGGCCCCCGCGAAGGATCTCACCTGCGGCGATCTCGTCCTCAATCAGGATACCCACGTCGCCAGTGTCCGCGGCGAGGCCCTCGAACTCACCGCCCTCGAGTTCGCCATCCTCGCCTGCCTCCTGAAAGCGAAGGGCCGGGTCAAAACCCGCGAGGCTTTGTTAGAAGAAGTTTCCGAGCGCCGCTTCGATGTCTTCGATCGCTCGATCGACGTCCACGTTTCCCAACTCCGCCGCAAGCTAGGGGATGATCCGAAGCAGCCCCGCTTCATCCGCACCATCCGCGGAGTCGGGTACAAACTGGAGGACGGCTCCGTGCCCGAGTGATGAAACAAGGCCGCGCCCGCTTCCCCCTGATGGCGAAGATGCTGCTCTGGCTTCTCGTCCACCTCGGCGTCCTCGCGGCCGCATTTTACCTTTTCGTCGCCTGGCAGCTGCGCCTCGGGCTCGATTCCTTTCTCAGCGGCACCGCCGGGGAGCGCCTTCGCGATGCCGGCGAGGAAATCGCCACCGAGCTCCGTAACTCGTCCCGCCCCGAGTGGCGCGGGATCTTGGAACGCCATCAGGAAAAGCTCGGCGTGCAGCTCTACCTCCAACTTGCTCCCGGCGATTGGATCGGCACTCCACCAGAGAAAATCCCCGCGAATGTCGATCGCCGCATCAATGAGTTTCGGCGCCCTGCCCCCCGCCCGCCGCGCGGGCCCGGTGCCGATCGCCCGGATGGTCCTCCCGATGACGAGGATTTCCTCGCCGAATTCGATGGTTCCCCGGACAATCGCCCGCCTCGGGGTCCCCGGGGTGACCGACCGCCCCCACCGCGCGGACCCCGCGGCCGCCCACCCATGGATGGACCGGACCGGCCCCAGATCGCCAGCGACCTCCGTCCACGCGCCCGCCCGGACTTCCTCATGCGCGGCGAGCGGGGAAATGGCTACTGGGCCGGGATTGATATTCCGCTCTTCGAGCCCCGCGTCCAGCAGCCCCTCCACGGGCTCCTGCTCCTCCGCGCTCCCGATATTTCCGGGAATGGCCTCTTCTTCAATCTGAAGCCCTGGATTACCGGCGCCCTTGCGGTCCTTGGTCTCAGCTTTCTCCTCTGGGCACCCTTCTTCTTCGGCATCACCCGCTACCTGTCGCGGCTCTCGAAAGCCACCGAGGCCATCGCGGACGGGAAGTTCGACGTCCGGGTCGGGGCCTCGCGCTCGGATGAGTTGGGTGTCCTCGGTGAATCCATCGAGAGCATGGCCTCCCGGCTCGACCGCCTCGTCCGCGGCCAAAAGCGCTTCCTTGGCGATGTGGCCCATGAGCTCTGCTCGCCGCTCGCCCGCATCCGTACCGGTCTCGGTGTTTTCGAGTTCGGGCTCACCCCCGAGCAACAGGTCCGCCTCGACTCGATCGAGGAGGATGTCGGGGAGCTTTCCCGCCTCGTCTCGGAAGTCCTCGCCTTCACCAAGGCCAGTACTGCTCCAGGCTCCGTGCGCCTGGAAGAAGTCCAGCTCGCCCCGATCGTGGACTTCGCGCTTTCCCGCGAGTGCCCCGGCCAGCAGGCCGCGATCGAAATTCCCGAGGGCCTCACCGTCCACGCCGATCGCAGTCTCCTCGCCCGCGCCATCGCGAATGTCCTCCGGAATGCCCGCAACCACGGTGGCGATACCTGCACCCTCCGGATTTCCGCCTTCCGCGATGGCGATCACGTCGAACTCCGGATTGCCGACAGTGGACCCGGCGTCGACCCCGCCGACCTCCCGCGCCTTTTCGAGCCCTTCTATCGTCCCGACGCCGCCCGTACCCGCGAAGCCGGCGGCTCCGGCCTCGGCCTCGCCATCGTTCGTTCCGGCATCGAAGCCTGCCACGGCACCGTCCGCGCCGAAGCCAACACCCCTCAAGGCCTCGCCCTCGTCTTCCGCCTCCCCGCCAAGTAGCAGGGGGAGATACGTGACTGGCTGCGCCGACTTCAGTCAGCAAGGCCCCACCCCACCGCCCGCCCCCAAGGGTAAGTAGTCCCGCCTTCAGGCGGACGAAGCCACCCCCGGCAGCTGCACTCAGCCTCATGTAGCGGAAGGACTCTCGTCCTTCCGGCAGCGCGCGTCCGCCCCAAGGAGCGCCGCTCTCCTTCGCTCAAACGCCCTCCCGGGACCGGCGAAGCAAGGCCCCGCCCTCGCCGTCCCATCCCCACTACCTACTACATACATAGTAATAAGCCCCAACCCCTCCCCGCCGCTCCTCAAGCAGGGCAGGGGACTCGTCCCCGCCCGACCATCCTCCAACTACTACACCCCTAGTATCAATCCTCCCTCCGCCCCCTTTCCGTGTCTTCCGTGTATTCCGTGGTTCCTCCTTCACCCCCATCCCGCCCTCAAACCATCCGCGAGATCCGCGCCATCCGCGGTAAAACCCCTCCAGCTCCCGATCCACCCCCCCGAAAACCCGATCCACAGACATTTCCAGACCTTTCCCGCCTCGAAACCACCCCCTCAACCCTCCGTTTCACCCCGTGTGACGGCAATTTCACCCCTTCCGACGCCCCGGAACCGTCCGGATCTGCAT
>NZ_JAPDDR010000022.1 GCF_025950095.1 Luteolibacter rhizosphaerae
TGGGTACTGGAGGACCGGAACACGTTCGTGTTGAGACGGGTCAAACCGGCGAAGTCGGTGCTGAAAAAGCCGAAGGCTTAACCTGACGCGCATGCCCAAAGGGGCGGCAATGAGAAAGCCCAGGGTAGGGAGCAAAGCGACGCAACCCTGGGTACACCGCCAAGAATGATTGGTGCCCTGAAGGGGCACAAGGAGCCTGCCCCCCCCACCAATCAATTCCCGCATCTCAACAACCCCCGCCCGGGCCACCACCCCTCCGACCACACTTCATTCGAAAATTCGACATTCGTCATTCGTCATTCCCTCTCAAACCGCGTGCACCTCCACCCCCTCTGATTGCTCGTCCACCTTCCTCTCCCGCCTCCGCTTCAATCTCTCCCTCCACCCGTCGAACATCAAATAAACCACCGGCGTCGTGAACAAGGTCAGCATCTGACTCAGCGCCAAACCACCCACGATCGCATACCCCAGCGGCTGCCTCAGTTCCGACCCATCCCCATGACCCAAGGCCAAGGGAATCCCCCCGATCATCGCCGCCAGCGTTGTCATCAGGATTGGTCTGAACCGCTTCAGGCACGCCTCGAAGATCGCTTCATCCGCCGCCATCCCTCGATCCCTCTCCGCCTCGATCGCGAAGTCGATCATCATGATCGCGTTCTTCTTCACGATCCCGATCAAGAGGAGGATACCAATGATTGCGATCACCCCGATGTCATACCCGAAAGCCCAGAGGGTCACCAAGGCCCCCAAGCCGGCCGAAGGCAAGGTCGAGAGAATCGTCAATGGATGAATATAACTTTCATACAGCATCCCGAGGATGATGTAGATCGCGATGATCGCCGCCGCGATCAGATAGGGCTGGCTCCGCAGCGAATCCTGGAAGGCCTGCGCCGTGCCTTGGAAGCTGCCGGTGATCGTCGGCGGCAGCCCCATGTCCGCATTCGCCTTCTCCACCGCCGCCACCGCATCACCCAGCGCCACGTTCGGAGCCAGGTTGAAGGAGATGGTCACCGAGGGATACTGCCCGAGGTGGTTCACCGAAAGCGGCTTGTTCACCCCGGTATTGAAGGTCACCAGCGAAGACAGCGGCACCTGTCCGCCGGTCGTCGGTGATGTAAGGAAGATCCGGTCGAAGGTGGAAGGGTCCTTCTGCAGTTCCGGCGGCACCTCGATGATCACCTTATACTGGCTCACCTGGGTATAGAACTGCGTCACCTGCCGTTCGCCGAAGGCGTTGTAGAGCGCCGCGTTGATCGCCTGCGCCGGGATGCCGAAGCGGCTCGCCGCCTGACGATCGATGTCCACGCTCAGGGCTGGGGCGGATGACTCCTGGTCGGAAGTCACGTCCCGCAGCTCGGGCAGCTCTTTCATCTTCTCCATCACCCGGGGTGCCCAAGAGTTCAGCTCGTCCATGTCGGCATCGCGCAGCGCATACTGGAACTGCGTCTTGGACATCATCCCGCCCACGTTCAGGTCCTGCTGGGCTTGAAAGAACATCGTGATTCCCGGCACATGCGCCGTCGCCTTGCGCAGGCGGTCCATCACCACGTTGACCGGATCGCGCTGGTCGCGTTCTTTCAGCGTGATGAAGTAGCGGCTGGCATTCATCGCGCCGCCCCCGCGACCGCCGGATCCCACGCGATTCTGTAGCCCCTGCACCGCCGGGTCGTTCTTGATGATCTCGCCGATCTCCTGCGTCTTCGCGAACATCGCCTCGTAAGAGATGTCCGGCGCCGCCTCCGCCGTCGCATTCATCATCCCGGTGTCCTGCGAGGGGAAGAAGCCCTTCGGCATCTTCATGAAGACGAAACCCGTAAGGGCGATCGTGACCACCAGTGAGAACAGGGTCGACTTGCGGTGACGCATCACGAAGTGCAGCGCGCCTTCGTAGACCTTCTCCAGCCTACCGAAGAAGCCCTCTAGCATCCGGTCGAGCAGAGCCCGCGGCGAGTTGCCGGTCGGCGAATTGTGGTGCCGCAGGAAGCGCGAGCACATCATCGGCACGAAGGTCAGCGAGACAAAGCCGGAAACGAGAACGGCGGTCGTCACCGTCACCGCGAACTCGCGGAACAGGCGGCCCACGATGCCGCCCATCAGCAGTACCGGGATGAAGACCGCGATCAGCGAGAAGGTGATCGATAGAATCGTGAAACCGATCTCGCCCGCACCTTTCAGCGCCGCATCCATCGGCTTCATCCCGTCCTCGATGTGCCGGTAAATGTTCTCCAGCATCACGATCGCATCATCGATCACGAAGCCCACCGAGATGGTCAGCGCCATCAACGAAAGGTTGTTCAGGCTGAAGCCCAGCACGTACATGATCGCGAAGGTCGCGATGATCGAGATCGGCACCACCGCACTGGCGATCAGCGTCGCCCGCAGGTTCCGTAGGAAGGCGAACACCACGATGGTCACCAGCACCACGGTCAGGACAAGGTGGAGCTCCACTTCTTCCACCGAGGCACGGATCGTGCGGCTGCGATCGCTGAGCAGGTCGATCGACATCGCCGGCGGCATCGAGGCCCGCAGTTGCGGCAGCAGCTCGTTCACGCTCTTGATCGTGTCGATCACGTTGGCATCCGCCTCCTTGCGGATGATGATGCCGACCCCGGGCATGTTGTTGACCAAGGCTCCGGAGCGGATCTGCTCGGGCGCGTCCACGGCCACGCCCACGTCGCGGACCCTCACCGGTGCGCCATTGCGATAGGCCAGGATCAGATCGTTATAGGGCTCTGCCTTGAGGAGCTGGTCGTTGGCGTAGATCGAGAGGCTCTGCTTTGGTCCGTTGATGCTGCCCTTCGGCGAGTTGATGGTGGCCGAGGCGATTACCCCGCGGACGTCGTCCAAGCTCATGCCCAGCGCCGCGAGCTTGGCGGGATCCACTCGCACGCGTACCGCCGGCTTCTGCTCGCCCATCACATCGACCTGCGCCACGCCGCCGAGTTGGGAGATCTGCTGCGCCACCACGTTCGCCGCATAGTCGCTCACCTGCGTCAGCGGCAGGACATCGGAAGTCAGGCTCAGCAGCAGGATCGGCGCATCCGCCGGGTTCACCTTCCGGTAGTTGGGCGGGCTCGGCAGATTCGTCGGCAGTTGTCCTGCCGCCGCGCTGATCGCGGACTGCACCTCCTGCGCCGCCGCATCGATGTTCTTGTCCAGGTCGAACTGGATCGTGATCTGGACGTTGCCCAGACCGCTGTTGGAGGTCATCTGCGTGACCCCGGGGATCAACGCAAGCTGGTTCTCCAGCGGGGTCGCCACCGAGGAGGCCATCGTCTCGGGGCTGGCTCCCGGCAAGTTCGCGGAAACTTGGATAGTCGGGAACTCGACCTGCGGTAGCGGCGCGACCGGCAGCAGCGGAAAGCTCACCACACCCACCAGCATGATAGCGATGGTCATGAGGGCCGTGGCGATCGGCCGCTTGATAAAGGGGGCGGAGAGATTCATGACGCTGCCTTTTGTTCGCTGACCTTCGCACCGGGCTTCAGCTTGCTCTGCCCGTCTCTAACAACCCGGTCACCCGGCGACAGGCCCTCCTCGATCACGGTCATGCCTTCCAGCTCCATGCCCGGCTTCACCTGCCGGACTTCCACGGTTTCGTCCGGCTTCAGCAGATAGGCGAAAGGACCGTTCAAGCCCGGTTGCACCACTTCGGTGGGAACCACCACGGCATCGCTCTTGGTCTCCACCAGCACCTTGGCGGACACGTATTGCCCGGGCCACAGGGTATAATCCTTGTTCGGGAAGGTGGCCTTCAGCCGCAGCGTGCCGGTGCTGTTGTCGATCTGGTTGTCCACCAGTTCCAGGCTGCCCTCGTCCAGCAGCTTGCCGCTATCGTCCTCGGCCTGCACCCGCAGTGCTGCCGCTCCCGGCTTCATGTGTGGGCGCAATGCATCCAGATGTCGCTGCGGCAGCGTGAAGATCACCGAGATCGGTTGGAGCTGGGTCAGCACTACCAATCCCTCGGCCTGTCCCGCCGTGACCACATTGCCCTTGTCCACCATCCGGACGCCGGTGCGTCCGGAGATCGGGGCCCGCACCGTCGTGAAATCCAGATCGAGCTGCGCCGCGTCGATTGCCGCTTGGTCCGCCTGCACCAGTGCCTCAAGCTGCCCGGCGGCCGCTTCCGATTGGTCGAGCACCTGACGGCTCACCGCGTTCTCTTTCACCAGCGCCTGCGAGCGTGCCAAAGTGGCCGCGGCACTGGCGAGCTGCGCTTCGTCCTGCGCCTTCTTCGCTCTCGCTTGAGCCAGCACCGACTCATAGGGGCGGGCATCGATCCGCGCTAGCACGTCGCCTTCCTTCACCATCGCGCCCTCGGTGAAGTCCACGCTTTCCAAAGTCCCTCCCACCCGCGGCCGAACCGTCACCGTATTGGACGCCTGCACCGTCCCGAGACCCTCCAGCCACACCGGCACGTCTTGCTTGGCCACCTCCGTCAGCACCACCGGCACGGTCTGCGGTCCCTTCGGCCCCTTGTTGGCCGATGCAGCGAGCGAATTCGCTCGCGCCTTCCAAACCAATAGACACGTGACGGAGAGGACCAGCATCAGGATCCAGGAGAACTTCTTCATGGCGAGGGGGCATCCCTACCACGGAAAGCGCTCCCATGCGTGTCGGCGACCCGCTTTTATCGTCGCGAATTGTCGCGACTCCCGGTCTGCCGACACACTTTGCGACAAATTTTTCCCCGCTCCCCGCCGCTTAGCTGCCATCTTCTGCCTGACCTCATGGAAGAGCTCCCGCACATCGCGGTGGTCGATGACCACCAGGAGATCCGCCAGTTGCTCGTCCGCTACCTCGGCCAGCACGGCTACGCCGTCAGCGAGGCCGCCAGCGCCCAAGAGTTCCGCAACCAGCTCGATGCCGGCCTATGCCCTCATTTGGTCGTACTGGACATCATGATGCCACATGAAGACGGCCTCTCCCTCTGCCGCCACCTCAGGGCTACAAGTTCGTTACCCGTAATCTTCCTCACCGCCATGGCCGAGGACACCGACCGTATCGTCGGCCTCGAACTCGGCGCCGACGACTACCTCGTCAAACCCTTCAATCCCCGCGAGCTCCTCGCCCGCATCCGCGCCGTCCTCCGCCGCTCCAACAATCCGCAAGCCCAGGAAGACAATACTCCCAAGACCGAGCGCCTCCGCTTCGGTGACAAGATCTTCGACCTCACCCGCCACGAAGTAACCGGTAGCGACGGCGTCGCCGTCCCCCTCAGCACCTCCGAGTTCCGCCTGCTCTGCGTCTTCCTCGAACACCCGGGCAAAGTCCTGAGCCGCGACGCATTGCTGGAACTGACGAGCGGCCGCGAAGCCGACGTGTGGGACCGCAGTATCGACAACCAAGTCAGCCGCCTGCGCCGGAAGGTCGAGGAAGACCCCAAGAATCCCGTGCTGATCAAGACCTACTGGGGCGACGGCTACTGCTTCACGGGAAAGGTGAGTCCGGCATGAAGCGCTTCTGGATGCGAAGCCTGACCGGGCAATGGGTCACGCTGGTGCTCCTGGCACTGGCGGTCTCACAGCTGCTGTTCTTCGCGATCTACCGCGGCGACCAGATGCGAACGGTATTCCTGCTCCGGCGCGACGAGTTCCTCTCTCGTGCCGCCTCGGTGTCCCGTCTTCTCGACTCGGCGGAGCCCAACCTACATCCGGGGATTCTCAATGCGGCGAACACCGTTGCGGTGCGCTATTGGCTGGGTGAGAAACCCGCAAACGATCCTATCGAATGGGAGAAAGCGGCCCGCGAGAGCCTGATGGAGTCCTCGCGTCCGCCGCGGCTCGAGGATCTTCCGGTAATCGAGGGTGTGAAATGGGAAGAGCTGACGACTGAAGAATGGAAGGGCGAGTCACAGGCACACTTGCTCCATCTCCCGGACTGGAACGGTTTCGGCCTCACGACGAAGACCAAGGAGGGCTCGTGGCTGCACGCGGTGTACGCCAAGCCGGGGGCTCCGGTGGGTCCGCCTGGGAGCTACTATGTTTCGATGGTGATCACGGCGGTGGCGATTTGCTTCGTGACCGCGCTGGTGGCGCGAAGAGTGGGTCGACCGCTGGGGCGCCTGAGCGATGCGGCGGAGAAGCTGGGGCGCGGTGAGGAAACTCCGCCGCTGCCGGAAGAGGGGGCGGACGACGTGCGGCGCACGGCGGTGGCGTTCAACCGGATGCAGTCACGGCTGAAACTCTATGTGGAGGACCGGACGCGGATGATGGCGGCGATCAGCCATGATCTGCGGACGCCGATCACGTCGCTGAGGTTGCAGGCGGAGTTTGTGAGTGATGCGGAGACGCGCGACAAACTTGTAACCACGCTGGACGAGATGAAGGAGATCACGGAGGCGAGTCTGGCGTTTGCAAGGGAAGATGCTGTTTTGGAAGCTACTCGTAATGTGGATGTTATGGCTCTTTTGGAGAGTTTGTGCGAGGATCTTTCGCAGTTGGGGTGGGAGGTGAGGTTCACGGGAGGGGAGGCGCTGGCGTGGCGGTGCCGGCCGGATTCGCTGCGGAGAGCGCTGAGGAATTTAATCGAGAACGCGGTGCGCTATGGCGGTGCCGCGGCGGTCAGTTCGGAGCGGGGGAGTTCCGAGTTGAAGATCCACATCGACGACGAGGGGCCGGGGATTCCTGCGGCGGAGCAGGAGAAGGTGTTCATTCCCTTCGTGCGGCTGGAGAGCTCGCGGAACCGGAGTACAGGTGGAACAGGTTTGGGTCTGGCGATCGCGCGGACGATCGTGCGGAACCACGGGGGAGATATCTCGCTGCAGAACCGGAGCCCGAAGGGGCTGCGAGCGACGATCCGCCTGCCGCTCGACTAGAGAGCGCATCCGGCCTGCGACCGCCCGTTTCTTCAGGTGGACCTGAAGGGGGAGGCGGGCGGTCGAGGCGGGGAGGGGGATGTGCTATGGGAAAAGGTACCCGAAACTCTCCGGACTGCCTGGGAGGGGGAGCGCGTCAGGCTCCGGCCTAGAGGCCGAGGTCCGGCGCGAAACGATCCGGAGGTTTCGGGGCGATGAGTTAGCTTTTCGCTGTGTCATGAGCTTGAGAAGCAAACCGGCATCTACGGGGTATTGGCGAGGGAAACGGGGATCTTATGCGGAGTCGTGTCTTTTTTTGCGACCGTTTTTGCGCCCGCGCTTGACGGGCTTCCGGCGAGTCGCGATCAAACTGATGATGAATGAGGGTTTGAAGACCTCGGAAACCCAGTTGCGCACTCTCAAGACGCGAGGGTCGGACGGCGACTGGGAGGGTTTTTACCGGAAATATGCCGGGGTGATCCTTAGCTTCTGCAAGAAACAAGGATTAGATGACTTCTCCGCCCGGGACGTGTTACAGGAATCGATGATCCTGTTGATGCGGAAGTTACCGGGCTTCACCTATTCGGAGAGCAAGGGCCGCTTCCGCAACTGGCTGCTGACGCTGGTTTACGGGAAGGTCCGCGACGCACGGCGGCGCCTGATCCGCAGGGCGGAACAACCGTGGCAGGAATCGCCCTTGTCCGGGGAGGCTGCTTCGGCGTCCGTTGGCGAGGATCTGGCCGAAGACGAGGTGGAGAGTGCGTGGAGGATGACGCTTCTCGAAGAGGGGCTGAAGCGACTGAAGCGTAACCCGAGGATCAAGTCGGAGACGATGGAAGTCTTCGAGGCTTGCGTGATCCACAACATGACCATCCCGGCGGTTGCGGCGAAATTCCAGTTGGAGGAGAATAATATCTATCAGATCAAGAACCGGCTGATCCGGAAGTTACGCGAGGAGATCGAAGATCTGGAACAGAACCAAGCACTCCCAACCCCAGGTTCCGTATGAGCGAGCTCGATTTTCAGAAGCGGATTCAAGAGGTGGCCGAGACCGTCGAGATCACGCTGAACGAACCGGACGGCCTATTGGAGCAACTGCGGGCCTTGGACGGGTTGCTGGCTTCGCTGCCAGAGGGCCCCACGGAGCCGTCTTTAATTTTCCGCGATCCGAACGGGAGCATCCAGGTCCGCGGGATCGGCGAGGGGCTGGTTTTCGGTCGCGCGCCGGAATGCGAGGTGGCGTTCCCCGGTTACCGGGAGATCAGCAAACGGCATTTCGAGATCAAGCCGCTGGAGTCCGACTACGTCCTGCGCGATCTCGGCTCGACCAATGGAACCTTCGTGAACTTCGATTCCGCTCCGGTGGACCGGAGATTGTTGATCGACGGGGATCTGATCCGGGTAGCGGCGTTCCGCTTGGCCTTCATCCGCGCCCAAACCACTGATGCGGCCGAGCCCGAACCCGAAACATCCCCCTGAAATCGGGGGCTGGAAGAAGGCTGGATGAACCAGTTCGATTGGCCCAGTATCGAATCCGCCCAGTGCCCGGTGTGTTATGCCGCTGCCCCGTACCGAAATCACGATTTTCCATCGCGAAGAGCTTCTTCTGCGACGGGTGCTGACCCCCGGGCAGTACATCGTCGGATCGGATGACACGGACCTGCAGGTGGATTGTCCGGGGATTTCGCCGAAGCATCTGAGGCTTTCGCTGAGCGCGCACCTGCTCACGGTTGAAGATCTGGGTAGCGAGGAAGGAAGTTTCATCAACAACCGGCGGATCGAGGAACCGGTAAGGCTGTTCCCGAACCAGCGGCTGAAGCTGGGGCCGGAGACCGAACTCGCGGCGACGCGGCTGCGGGAAGATGATGATCCGGAGGCCTCGTGCTCGATCCAGCAAGCCTACGTCGACCGCTTGCTTCCTCCCGAACTGCGCCAGCGGCTGAAGTACGAGGTGAACAACGAAGTCGGACGAGGCGGGATGGGAACCGTCTTCTGCGCCCGCGAGATGCCGATCCGGCGCGAAGTGGCGATGAAGGTGATGCTGACCCAGGCCAGCGAGAGCGCCGTGGCGCGTTTCATCAAGGAAGCCCAGGTCACCGGGCAACTGGAGCATCCCAACATCGTGCCGATTCATGAACTCGGCGTAGATGAGCATGACCAGCTCTTCTACACGATGAAGTACGTGCGCGGGATCACGCTGAAGGAAGCGCTGGCCCGGCTCGGCTATCGTGACGGCGAGGCGCTCCAGCAATTCACACTCACGAACCTGCTCTCGATCTTCGACAAGGTGGCGGATGCGGTGGCCTTCGCCCACTCGCGGCGGGTGGTGCACCGGGATCTGAAGCCCGAGAACATCATGATCGGGAAGTTCGGTGAGGTTCTGGTAATGGACTGGGGCCTGTCTTCGGTGCTGCCGGAAGAAAGCATTTCCGCGAAGAAGAACAGTGCGGCGGCGGGAGCCGACAATGTCTCGTTGCTCTCCGCCGAACTGCCGGGCTTGGACAATGCCGTGGCGGGAACGCCGCAGTACATGGCTCCGGAGCAGGCCCGCGGCGAGCTGCGGTCGATCGGCGTGCGCAGCGACATTTATTCGCTGGGGGCGATCCTGTTTCACATCCTGTTCCTCGAGAAGCCGATCGGCGGCGAGGACATCGACGAAGTGCTGGAGAACGTGCGCGCAGGCCGGACCCGGCTGCAGACGAACGATCTTCCTAACAAGTCGCTGCCGCATCACCCGGGCCAAAGCCCGCCGGTCTCCTTGATCGCCGTGGCGCGGAAGGCGATGGCGCTGGCCCCGGGAGACCGCTATGCGAGCGTGAAGGAACTCCAAGCGGATATCCGGAACTACTCGGCCGGATTCGCCACGGAAGCGGAGAAGGCGGGCGTAAGGCGACAACTTCTGCTAGGGCTGCAACGCTACCGGCGCGAAGCGATCTGGGGAGGTATCTTCCTCGCCGTGCTCGCGGTGTTCGGCACCTCGGCGCTGGTGCGCTTGCTGCACGAGCGGAAGCGGACCGACGCGGCGCTCGCCCAACTGAGGGCCACTGCGCCGTCCTTCATCGGGCAAGCCCGGATGCAGGTGAGACTGCAGGACTTCGCGGAGGCTCGCAAGGCCTTGGACTATGCGCTGCTGTTGCAGCCGAATGTGGCGGAAGCCCATTTGCTCAAAGCCGACATCCTACAAGCGGAGCAGAAGTTCGAAGAGGCTGCGGTTTCGTATCGGGAAGCGGCGCGGCTTGATCCTGCGATCCAGCGGTCCCTTGCGAACGCGCAACTCAGCGAGCGGCTGGCTGCGAGTGTCGCCAGCAAAGGCACGCTGTCGCGAGAGGAGATGGGAGAACTCTTCGAGGTGATGGTGAACGAAGGCCGACTTCCCGGGTTGCTTCTGCCCCTGAGCCAGATTCTCGGACGTGAGAACGCGCTGACCCGGCAAGTCTGGCGGGACAAACTCAACCAACTTGCCAGTCCGGAGGACCGCCCGTGGGACACCCGCCTGATCGTTCGTCCGGACGGGCAACTGGAACTTGATCTGAGCGATACCGCCATCGCGGAGCTGAGCCCGATCGCCGACATGCCGATCCGGGTGTTGAACCTCCGGAACTGCGAACATCTCAAGAGCATTGCTCCCTTGCAGGGAATGCCGCTCCGATCCCTGATTCTGGATGGCAGCGGAGTCACTGACCTATCGCCGCTCAAAGAACTGAAATTGGAGGATCTATCGATTGCGGGGACCGGCGTGACCGACCTAACGCCGCTGGCGGGAAGCAGCCTGGTGCGCTTGGATTGCTCCGATATCCCGGCCAGCTCCTTTTCTCCTCTGGCGCAGACCGGGCTGGAGACGCTTTCGCTTGCGGGAACCTCAGTGGGTGAGCTGTGGTTTCTACGGGGCCTGCCCTTGCGCGTGTTGAGGCTAGACGATTGCCCGTCCGCCCGCGGCTATTCGGCGTTGCTCGACTTGGAAAACCTGGAAGTGCTGACGCTGCCGAAGAACTTCTACGATCTGCCGGTCGAGGAGCTGCCGAGCATCCGCGCCCTGAGCCGGCAGCCGCGGCTGCGGCAGATCCTGGCGGAGGCGGTGCCGACCTTCCGCCTGGGCAAGGAAGAGAATAGCGAGGCTTTCTGGAAGCAGTGGGAGCCGGAGCTGGCGTGGCTGGAGATGCTGCGCCGCGGGCAGAAAGGAACAGCGGAGCGACTGACGGACGGGAGCTGGTCGGTGAGCTTGCGCGGTACTGCCACGGTGGATCTCGGCTTCCTGAAGGGCGCGAAGATCAGCAAGCTGGATCTCTTCAACACGGCGGTGATGGATCTGAAGCCTCTGGCGGGAATGCCGCTGCAAAGCCTGGACATCCGCTTGAGCAAAGTCGCCGACCTCGGTCCGCTGCGGGGCATGCCCTTGAAGGAACTGCTCCTGTGGCGGAACGCGGTGACGGACTTCACGCCGATCTCCACGCTGGCCGAACTGGAGGTGCTGGATCTCACCGAGACCCCATTGTCCGATCTGACGGTGATCAAGGTGCGGCGGCTGAAGATGCTACGGCTCGGCAGCACGAAGATCACCGATCTCTCGCCGCTGGCGGGGATGTTCCTCGAGAAGCTGCATTGCGACGCGGTGGAAGTGACGAGCATCCGGCCGCTGCTGAAGTGCGAGGGCCTGCGCTGGCTGATCCCGCCGGTGGCAGCGACCGATATCGAAGTGCTCAGGGGTCACCCGACACTGGAGCGGATCTCCTACTTCTGGAATGCGGAGAGCGAGCCGACGATGACCGCGGAGGAGTTCTGGAAGACCCGATAGCGAAGCCGATCTGTTAGATGCGGGCTGGCGTAAGATCCGGGTCCTGCGTGCCAATACTTTTCTGCCCACTTTTCCCCAGCACACCCCCACCACGATGGCCAATCGCTTTGAAGAACTCTGGCATTATCACTCCGAGCCCCAGTCCGACCGCACGTCCGAATGGAATACCGAGACGAAAGGGATGCAGCCGATGGCTCTGGCCGAGTCCGACGGTGCCCAATTCGACATCGGCTTCCTGACCGCGAGCCTGCGGCCGAACCACCAGGTCAGCCTGATCACGGAGGCGACCGGTTGGTCGCGCGAGATCTTCGGGGTCTATTGGTACGGGGCGTGGCGCTTCCGCCTGCTGAAGTCGAGCTTCCGTCACGGGAGCAAGTATCGCTTCCGTCTCAACGGGTGCGTGGAATCGCAGACCCTGACGCTGAAGAGTCCGCATGACGTCTACCTGAAGGAGGGTGACGTGATCTTCCCGGAGACTCCGGCGCGCTACATCCACGGCTACGAGAACCTGCGGGTGAGCGAAGACCAGCAGCAGCAGAACGTGTTTCAGCCGCTGCCTTCGGAGTATGTCGACTGGGACATCATCGTCATCGGCTCCGGGATGGGCGGAGGGACGCTGGCGGATGCGCTGACCGATCACAAGGGAGCGAGCCCGCGGGTGCTGGTGCTGGAAGCCGGGCCGCTGGAATACGACACGCACATCTACAACAAGCCGCTGGCGGCCTTCGGGCGCTCGATCAACGGCCACGAGGTCCGCAACTACGAGAAGGACAACGATCACTCGAGTTTCGGGATGTTCCCGCAGATGAACTTCGGTGGACGCTCGCTGTTCTGGTCGGGATTGATCCCGCGGATGAAGGACTGGGAGCTGGCGCACTGGCCGAAAGCGATCGCGGACGACCTGCGCGAGCACCGCTACGACAAGGCGGAGGCGGTGATGCGCAAGCACGTGACGAGCGGGGAATACCAGGAAGATCTGATCAAACAGATGTCGGCGAGGTTTCCGGGATTCGAAGTGGTGGATACCCCGCGCTCGCTGCACCAGCCGGAGATCCGCAAGGATGGCTCGAGGCCGGATAGCGTTCTCCATCGATCAACAGGAACTTATTCCAGCGCGGAGCTCTTGCTCGACTCGCTGCGGAGCCCGGCGGATCCGGGAAGCGGGCGGCTCTTCGCGCAGTGCAACCACCTGGTGACCGAACTGGTGACGGAGAACGGCCGGGTGACGGAGGTGGTCTGCCAGGACCTGGTGGGCAACCGGGAGCGGAGATTCCGCGGGAAGTATGTGGTGCTGGCGGCAGGCTCGCTGGAGAGCGCGCGGCTGGCGATGGTGAGCAAGCTGGAGCCGGGCGAGCTGATCGGGAAGGGTCTAACCGATCATCCCTCGTATTACGCGCCGAACGATGGCAATTTCCTGCTGAAGGAAACCTCGCGCTATGCGGGCAGGGACTTCCATGCGAAGATCTTCCTCTATCCGAAAGAGCAGTGGGCGGGACACTGGTTCAACATCGAGATCGTGATCAACGGGGACTACTGGAACTCGCGCCATGCGGACGACGACGTGCAGATCAAGTGCCACCCGAAGGACATCCGCTCGACGGTGAACTTCAAGTTCATCTTCGGCAGCCCGCTGATCGACAGCAACTGGGTGGCGCTGGGCGGGCCGGACGGCAAGCTGCGGGTGAACGTGCCGCCGAATCCGCATGGCGAGAACGCGCGCGAGTCCGTGCGCAAACTGCTGGCGGATCTGATGGAATTCCTGGAGGTGGAGCCCGCGGACCTGAACGACTGGCGGAGCCTGCACTTCGGCAACGGGGGTACGGTGAACCATGCGGGCGGGACGCTGCGCACCGGCGAGCCGGGCAGCCCGCGGGTGCTGGACGAGGACCTGAAATTCGAGCGCTACGAGAACCTCTATGTTTGCGATCCCTCGGCGTATCCGTACATTCCGGCGGCGAATCCATCGCTCACGCTGGTGGCGCTGGCGCTGCGGCTGGGTGATCATCTGATCGGACGGCTGCAAGAGGATCGGGAGAAGCAGGGAGACAAGCGGGCGGAGGATCCGACTCCGCTGGAGATCCCGCGGCCGCGGATCATCATCGCCGAAGGCTCGGCCGCGGCCAGCAGACACGAAGGGTTGGGGAACATGCCCTTCGCCGGTGGCACGGCATTCCGGGTGTGGGCGCCCTTCGCGAAGTCGGTGGCGGTGGCCTTTTATCCGCATCCGCAGCGGAACCCCGCGGCACCTTCGCACATCGCCTATCTGGCCCAGGAGGAGCTGGGCTACTGGTCGGTGGATGTGCCGGGGGTGGAGCCTGGCCACTGCTACCGCTACCAGATCACGAACCGGGAGACGGCGAACGTTTCGACGAGGATCGATCCCTATGCACGGGAGGTGACGAACTCGATCGGGCATGGGATCGTGAGTTCCCGGGAGTTCCCCTGGCAGGTGAACGACTACCAGATGCCGGAGGCGAGCACGCTGGTGATCTACGAGCTGCATCTGGGGACCTTCGACGATGATCCGGGTGACCGGCCCGGAACCCTGGCGCGGGCTGCGAGCCGGCTCGGGCATCTGGCGGACCTAGGGGTGAACTGCATCCACGTGATGCCCCCGAACGAATTCGCGGCGGACCGCTCCTGGGGCTACAACGTGGCGCTGCCCTTCGCGATCGAGGAGGCATACGGCGGGGTGAGCGAGTTCAAGAAGTTCGTGGACGAGGCGCACCGGCTGGGGCTGGCTGTGATCACGGACTGTGTCTTCAACCACTTCGGCCCGGGGGACCTGGAGTCCTGCCTGTGGCAATTCGATGGCTGGCAGGAGCGGGGACAGGGCGGGATCTACTTCTATAACGACGAGCGGGGCATGACCCAGTGGGGGCCACGCCCGGACTTCGGCCGCGAGGAGGTGCGGCGCTACATCCGGGACTATGTTTCCTTCCTGTTAGAAGAATGCCGCTGCGACGGGCTGCGGATCGACAGCACCTGCAACATCTGGGGCTTCAACAACGGCGAGGGGTGGAATCCCGAGGGCTACGACCTGCTGCGCTCGATCGCGGACGATGTGAAGAACCGCTATCCGCATCCGCGGCAGAAGATCCTGATCGCCGAGGACTGGCACAACGACGGGTGGGTGACGCGGCCGACGCATGAGGGCGGCGCGGGGATGGACGCGGAGTGGCACTGGTTCGTGCACGAGGCGCGGCGGGCGCTGATCCCGCCCGCCGATCATGAGCGCGACATGGGCTCGGTGGCGCGGGCGCTGCATGCGAACTTCAACGGGGATGCCTTCACGCGGGTGATCTACACGGAGTCCCACGATGAATCCGGCAACGACGACAATCTGGCGCGGAAGATCGACCGCCACGATGCGGACTCCTGGTATGCGAGGAAGCGGACAACGCTGGGTGCGGCACTGCTACTGACGGCGCCGGGGATCCCGATGCTGTGGCAGGGGCAGGAGATCCATTGGACCGGGCGCTTCACGGACGAGGTGCCGCTGGATTGGAAGCGGCTGGCTCAGTTTCCGGGGATCTATCAGCTCTACAAGGATCTCTGCCACCTCCGGAGGAACTGGTATAACCACACGCGCGGGCTGCGCGGGCAGCATCTGAACTGCCAGATGGTGGATGAGGAGAACAAGGTGATTGCCTACCACCGCTGGGACCAAGGCGGGCCGGGGGACGATGTGATCGTGATCCTGAACTTTTCCCACCGGAGCTGGACCAACTACGTGGTGGGCCTGCCGCGCGAGGGGACTTGGGAGTGCCGCTTCTCCAGCGATTGGGGAGGGTATGGCCCGGACTTCGGGAACCACGGGGGCCATGCGGTGGAAGCGGTGGCGGAGCCGCGACAAGGGCTGGGATACCATGCGCGGTTCGAGTTGGCGCCGTATTCGGCGGTGATTTATTCGCAGGGTGGGTGAAGGCGGGTTTGAAGGGGAGGAGGTTCGGCCGGGGTGGTGGGCCGCGACCTCCTTGTGCCCCTTCAGGGCACCAATCATTCTTGGCAGTGTACCTAAGGGTTGCGTCGCGTTGCTCCTTACCCTGGGCTATCTCCTTGTCGCCCCTTTGGGGCTTAGATGGCTGGGCTTTAGCGCCTGGCTTTGCGGGCGGGCTTTTCGTTGCCAAAGCGGTCGGGGTCGGCGGAGCCGGGGATCTTGAAGGCGGTTTCGCGTTTGAGTTCGTCGAGGCGCTTCTCAAGGCGCTGGCGAAGCTCGGCCTTTTCGGGGTTCGCGATCTGGTTGGTCAGTTCGTACGGGTCGTCTCGTACTTCGAAGAGCTGGTTCCACGACTCGCGGCCGGGGTAGGTGACGAGCTTCTCGGACTCGGTGCGGACGGCGACGATGGGAGGGTTCCGGAAGTTCCGCTCGTAGAAGTATTCGTAGAGGAAGTCCTTCCGCCAGTTGTCGGGGGTGTTGCCCTCTAACAGAGGCTTGAGGCTGCGGCCTTGGAAGGCGGCGGGCGGAGTGATGCCGGCGAGATCGACGATGGTGGGGGCGAGGTCGAGATTCAGCACGATGGGGGTCGTGGTGGAACGCTTGGGATCGTGGAAGGGTGAACGGACCAGCAGCGGCAGGCGGAGGGATTCCTCGTAGGCGGAGCGCTTGTCGCCCAAGCCGTGTTCGCCGAGGTAGTAGCCGTTGTCGCTGGTGAAGATGACGACGGTGTTCTTTTCCAAGCCGAGCGTGTCGACTTCATCGAGAAGGCGTCCGAGTGCTCTGTCCGCGCTGGTGAGGGTGCGGAAGTAATCGAGCAACTTGGGATTGCCGGCGTTGAAGCGGCGAGGGCCTTGCTCCGCGGCCGGGCGGAAGGGCGAGAGCGCATCGAGATTCGGGACGGGCTTGGCAGACTCGCCGGTGTAGCTCGACTGGTGATCGGGATGCGGCTCGCGCGGGCCGTGGACTGACTTGAAGCCCACGGTGAGGAGGAAGGGGCGCTCCTTGTTCTGGCGGAGGAAGTCGATGGCGAAGTCGGTGGAAGCCTCGTCGATCCACTTGTCCGCGATGATCTCCTTTCGTTCGCCGTCCTTGCGGACGACGACGGGGCATTGGAAGAACTTGCCCTGACCGCGGAAGCTGGCGGAGAAGTCGTAGCCGGGCCGCTCGTCCTGATTTCCCATGTGCCACTTCCCGACGTAGCCGGTGCGGTAGCCGTGCTCCTTCAGCACGGTGGCGTAGGTGGTGCTGTTAGAGGGGAAGGGCGTGTGGTTGTTCGTGACGCCGTGGGTGTGCGTGAACTGCCCGGTGAGGAAGGTGGCGCGGCTGGGCGAGCAGAGCGAGGTGGTGCAGAAGGCGTTCCGGAAGGAGGCCGACTGGGACTTCAGCTTGTCGAGCGCCGGCGTGTGCAGCCATGGGAAGCGGGCCTTGCCTCCCTGCTCCGTTTGCACGGCGGCGATGGCATCCCAGCGCTGGTCATCGGTGATGATGAAGAGGAAGTTCGGACGCTTCTCCTCCGCGAGGGAGACGAGCGTGGCGGCGAAGAATAGCAGTGCGGGAAGTTTCATCAGGGTGCTTGCTTTTTCTTCTTCTTGCCGAGGGTGATATTCACCGAGCGGATGGTACCATCGAAGCGTGCGGCCTTCTTGTAGGGGCCGACCGCGGGGCCGTGGTCCTCGCCGATGCTGAGGCCATCGATGGGATTCGAGGCGAAGAGCTTCTCGCGGGTGCCGCTGGCTTCATTGCCTGCGGCAGAGAGGGTGATCTTGCCATTGCTGGCGAGGACCGCCTTGGCCTGCACCGGGCCATTGAAGGGGCCGGGAAGTTCGACGCTGACGACATCGCCACGGCTGCGGAGGAAGAACACGAGCTTGCCGTGATGGATGGAGAGCGAGAAGCCGTGCGCGGTGCCGCCCTGGGCGGCGATCACGCCATCGCCCTTCGGTGCATCGAAGTCGGCGGTGATGGTGATGGGGCGGTTGCGAAGGTCGGGCGCCTTGTCGCCTTCGAGATAGTCGCCGGTCTTCAGGGTGAAGTTGCGCTCCTTGCTACCCTTCGGGCCGTCCGGTTCGGGGGCGCGCCATGAGCCGAGGGGTAGGACATTCGAGCGTGCGGCCCATGCGTCCCACTTGGCGGCGAGGTCCTTCACGACTTCAGGACGTTCTGCGGCGAGGTCCTTTTGCTCGCTGCGATCGGCGGCGAGATCGTAGAGGCGCCAGGCTTGGTTCTCCAAGGCGACGAGTTTCAGGTCGCCCTCGCGGACGGCGCGGTTGCCTTCGTGTTCCCAGAAGATCGGCTTGGTGCGTGCGAGCTTCTCACCCTTGAACGCGGGGAGGAGGCTGACACCTTCCTTCGGGGTGATGGCCTTGCCCTTGAACTCGGCGGGGTACTCCGCGCCTGCGATATCGACGGCGGTGGCGAGGATATCGATGAGGTGGCCGGGTTGCTTCTCGATGGCACCACGGCGCTGGTCCTTGATGACGGCGGGCCAGTGGGCGATGAGCGGTGTGGAGATGCCGCCTTCATCGGTGTAGTGCTTGTAACGGACGAAGGGGGTGTTGTTGAGCGTGGCCCAGGTTTTGCCGATGAAGACATCGGACTTGGCGTCGCCGAGCTTGTCGCCATTCGAGCGGCCGCGCACACCGGCTTCGGCGTTGCCGCCGTTGTCGCTGAGGAAGAGGATGAGGGTGTTGTCGAGCTGGCCGCGCTGGCGGAGGCCCTCGACAAGAGTGCCGACGCCCTTGTCCATGCGCTCGAGCACGGCGGCGTAGATGGCCATGAGGTGATCGTAGCGGTCTTGGTCCTCGGCGGAGAGACTATCCCATGCGGGGACGTCTTCCGGGCGTGCGGAGAGCGGCCACTTGGGATCGATCAAGCCGTTCTCGATCTGCTTGCGGTAGCGGGCTTCGCGGAGCTTGTCCCAGCCGGCCTTGAACTTGCCGCGCCAGCGGGCGATGTCCTCGTCGGGGGCTTGCAGGGGGAAATGCGGGGCGTTGAAAGCGTTGTAGAGGAAGAAGGGTTTCTTCTCCGTGATGGCTTCGTCGATGAACTTGAGGCCGAACTCGGGCCAGAGGTCGCTGGCGTACCATTCCTTCGGGAGAGGTGCGCTGTTCGTGCCGACATCGGTGCCGTTGTAGAAGATGCGGGTGCCGGGGGAATCCGGGAAATAGAAGCCGCCGGCGGCAGCGGTGAGGGTGCGTTGGAAGCCGCGAAGCTCGGGTCTAACACCGTGATTCTGGCCGACGTGCCACTTGCCGGTCATGGCGGTGAAGTAGCCGGCCGTGCCGAGGACTTCCGGGATGGTGACGCTGGTGTCATTGAGGCGGCCGGAGTAGCCGGGGCGGACCTTGCCTTGTTCGTCGCGGCGTTCCTCCGTCATGTGGCCGACCCCGGCCTGGTGCGCGTAGAGGCCGGTGAGGAGCGAGGCGCGGGTGGGGCAGCAGCGTGCGCCGTTGTAGAATTGGGTGAAGCGCAGGCCGTTCTTGGCGAGGGCGTCGAGGTTCGGGGTTTTCAGCTCGCTGCCGTAGCAACCGAGATCGGACCAGCCCATGTCATCGACGAGGAAGACGACGATGTTCGGCTTGGTTTCTTGCGCATGGGCGAGGCCGCTGGCGGCGATGGCGAGAAGAAAGGATGCGAGGAGTTTCATGTGTGAAGCGTGATCGGTGAGTGTCAGCGGGCGGGGCCGGAGAGCGGCGGGTTCTCGAAGTAGGCGCCGTCGTTTTCGAGGCGCGGGTCGCCGCTGCGCTTGAGTTCGGCGATGAGCTTGGATTCGAGCTGCGAGCGGATGTCGGCGTAGGCGGGGTCGGTGGCGACGTTGTTGGTTTCGTAGGGGTCCTTCGAGAGATCGTAGAGTTCCTCGCGGGGGCGTGGGGCGAAGGCTTTCTCGAAGAAGGGTTTCGCGAGATCGGTATCGCGGTGGGTGACGAGCCATGCCTTGGTGGGACCGGCGTCGAGATCGGCGATCACGGCGCGGGTGTCCTGGCGGATCTTCTGGTAGCTCAGGCCGTTGTCCTTTTGATTGAGGATGGCGTAGTCGCCGAGGGGATAGCGGTCGGGCTTGAAGTTGATGATGTAGAGGAAGTGGCCGGAGTGGATGGCACGCTGGGGATAGGGGAGGAAGCCTTCGCGGGCGCTGTCCACGTGACGTTCGCGACCGGTAACGACCCAGGTGCGCGCGGGATCGGTCTGGCCGGACTTGTCGGATTTCAGAACCGGCCAGAGACTACGGCCGGTGACGACATCGGGGACCGGCACCGAGGCGGCTTCGAGGAAGGTGGGGGCGAGATCGGTGAGGTTGACGAAGTCATCGACGACACGGCCGCCCTTCACGCCGGGGCCGGCGATGGCGAGGCTGACGCCGGTGCCGAAGGTGTAGAGATTGCACTTCCCGTTCGGGAAGCCGGGGGCGCCGTGATCGCCGCTGATGGCGATGAGGGTGTTGTCGCGTTGGCCGGTTTTCTCCAGTTCTTCTAACAGAATGGCGATGGCGCCGTCGAGGGCGGCGACCTCGCCGAGGTAGTCGGCGAGGTCCTCGCGGATCTCGGGGACGTCCGGGAGGAAGGGCGGGACTTTGCCTTTCAGGCTGTCCGGGTTGATTGCCCAGAGGGTCTTGCCGCTGCCTTGCTGCCACTGGCGGTGGGTGTTGGTGGGGCCGAACCAGTAGTGGAAGGGCTTGGCGGGATCGCGTTCGGTGAGGAAGCGGCGGAAGTTGGCGCGGACTTCGGCGTAGATCTCGCGTTTTGCGTCGTCGACGGACTTGCCATTTCTAGTGAGGCGGGTGACCTGGTGGGAGAAGCGGTTGAAGCGGGTGCCGGCTTGCTCGTAGGCGTAGCGCTGGCCGCCGAAGGGAGCGTCGGAAGGATTGCCGGGGCTCCAGACCTTGTGGCTTTTGCCGATGTCGTAGCCGGAATCGCGGAGAAGAAGGGGATAGGAGGGAATGGCAGGATTCCATTGCGCGCCGGAGAGGATCGCACCGCGCCGGGTGCGCCAGAAGTATTGGCCGGATAGTAGCGAGCTGCGGCAGGGCGTGCAGGAGGGGGCATTCACATGCGCATTCCGGAAGAGCACCCCGCGCTCCGCCACCGAGTCGAAGGCAGGCGTGCGCACGATTTCGTTCAGCGCATGCAAGGGTGTGCCGGGCTGGCTGTGGCGATGGTAGATGCTCGCGTAGCGCCCCCAGTCATCGGCGAAGATGAAGAGGATATTCGGCCGCTCCGCCGAGCGGGCGAGAGTGCTCAGGCCGATGAAGGCGGCGATGCGGAGCAGGAGCTTCATCAGAATTTATTCGGTAGCACGTTTCTTACGACCCTTGCCTTGGCCGGAGTCCCGCCAACCATCGCCCTTGGTGAGGCCGGGGACATTCTTCGCGGGTAACAATCCTGCCAGCTCGCGCTTCACCGGCGTGAGACTCGCGTCGCCCGCGAGGTTGGTCCACTCGTAGGGATCCTTGCGGTGGTCGTAGAGCTCCTCCGAGCCATCGGCATAGCGGGTGTAGCGCCAGTGCTCGGTGCGGATCGAGTGATTGCCTTGCAGCCAGGTGCTGAGTGCGTGGCCCTTCCATTCCGCCGCGGGATCTTCCAGCAGCTTGCGGATGCTCTCGCCCTCCACGTGAGCGGGCTTCGAGATGCCAGCCAGATCCGTGAGGGTGGGGTAGAGGCTGCTGAAGTCGACCGGCCGGGTGCTGATGGTGCCGGGCTTCGTTACACCGGGGACGACCCAGATGTAGGGTGCGCGGGTGGCCTCTTCCCAGAGGGCGAACTTCCGCCAGTGCTCCTTCTCCCCGAAGTGCCAGCCGTGATCGCCGAGGAGGATCACGATGGTATTGTCGCGATGCTCCGAGGCATCGAGGGCGGTGAGAAGGCGGCCGATCTCCGCATCCGCATACGAGACCGCGGCGAGGTAGGCCTGCACGGCTTCCTTCCAGCGACCCGAATCGAGGATCTGCTTGTGATCACCCTTCGGCCGGGCGAAACCGACGCCTGCGGCAGGCACATCCGCCAGATCGTTCTCCTTGATCGGCGGCAGTTCGATCGACTCCAGCGGATGGAGGTCGAAGTACTTCTTCGGCACGAACCACGGCATGTGCGGCTTGTGCAGGCCGACGGTCAAGAGGAAGGGCTTGTCGTGCTTCTTCTGCAACTGCTGGATGCCGTAATCGACAATGCGGTGATCGCTCAGCTCCGAGTCATCGGCATCGATCACGCCGAAGCGGATGCCGCCGACGCCCTTGCTGCCTGCTGGCTCCGGGCCGCGCGGGCCTTCGTTTTGCAGGTAGTCATCCCACTCCGATTTCCGGTCGTAGCCGCCGTGATAGAGCTTGCCCGAGCCGAGCGTGGTATAGCCCGCCTGCCGGAGAACGGAGATGAGGGTCTTCTCGGGAGGGATGACCTTCCGCCAGTCATCGCCGTTCCCATAGACACCGGAGGTGTAGGGGCGAACGCCGGAGAGCAAGCTGGCGCGCGAGCCATTGCACACCGGCACGGTGGCGTGGGCATTCGAGAAGCTCGTGCCGCGGGCGGAGAGCCGGTCGATATGCGGGGTCTTGGTCTGCTTGTTGCGCCCGGTGTAACCGATCCAGTGGTTCAGGTCATCCGAGGCAATGATCAGGATGTTCGGCTTCCGGGTCTCCTCCGCGTGGAGGAAGGGTGTGAGGAGAAGCAGCAGGGAAAGAAGAGGTCCTTTCATGGCGATCACTTGTTGCGCTTGCGCTTCTTCTTGCCGCCCTGGTTGGCGGTGTCCTGAGAGTCGTTTTTGGTTGGCAGCGGTGCCTTGATCGACTCGCGCCATGCGTCCAGCTTCGCGAGAAGCTCTTGGGCTTTCTCCGGCTGGGTGCTGGCGAGGTTGTTCTTCTCGCCGAGATCCGCCTCGAGGTCGTAGAGCTGCAGCGAGCGGTCTTCGAGGTTCTGGATCAGCTTCCACTGGCCGCTGCGCACCACGCTCACCGGCTTGGTGCGCCAGGTATTGTTGCCCGCGCCGAGATAGCCGGGGAAGTGCCAGAAGAGCGCGTCGCGCTCGACCAAGGTTTTGCCCGGGTCCTTGAGGTGCGCGGCGTAGCTCACACCATCCAGCACGTAACTCTCCGGCTTTTTGGCGGAAGCGAGTTCGAGGCTGGTGGGATAGAGATCGATCGATGCAATCGCTTGCTTGGACACGGCCCCGGCAGGAATGGTGCCTTTCCAGCGGAAGACGTAGGGGACGCGGATGCCGCCTTCGCTCAGAGTGCCCTTGCCGCCTTTCAATGGGGCATTGTCGGTGGTGTCCTTGGCCTGGATGCCTTCACGTTGATAGCCGCCCACGCCGCCGTTGTCGCTGGAGAAGATCACCAGGGTATTCTCCGCGATGCCGAGTTGATCGAGCTTCGCGGTGATGCGGCCGACGCTTTCATCCACGCTGGCGAGCATGGCGGCATAGACGGGATCCTTGTGACCTCCTGCGGCGGCCTTCGCCTTGAACTTCTCCGTGAGCTCGGGCTTCGCTTGATAGGGGGAGTGGACCCCGAAGTGCGGCACGTAGAGGAAGAAGGGGCCGTCCTTATGGCGTTCGATGAAGTCGACGGCTTTGTCGGTGAGGAAGTCGGCAAGGTAAGTGCCCTCGGGATAAGAGACCTTCGGATCGGTGACGAAGTTGAAGTGCTTGCCGTTCGAGACGATGGCTTCATCGAAACCGCGCTTGGAGGGATGGGCCGCGGGTTGATTGCCGAGATGCCACTTGCCGAAGAGTCCGGTGGCGTAGCCGGCGGCCTTGAGCGACTGCGCGATGGTCACCTTTTCCAAGGGCAGAGTGGCCACGTTGTCCACCGGCTTCAGCGCTTGGCTGCGCCAGTTGAAGCGGTCGATATTGCCGACGGTGTAGACTCCGGTGCGGGGGCCGTATTGGCCGCTGAGCAGGGCGGCGCGGGTGGGCTGGCAATTCGGGCCATTGGTGTAGCCGTTGGTGAACTTCAGGCCCTCGGCCGCGAGGCGGTCGATGTTCGGCGTTTCGTAGAACTTGCTGCCGTAGGTGGAGACGTCGGTGTAACCCAGATCGTCGGCCAGGATGAAGATGATGTTGGGGCGCTCCGAGGCGGCCTCAGCCATCGCCCATGGCAGGAAGAGCGTGGCGAGAAGGTAGCGGGTGATCTTCATTGTAGAGTATTTTGTAGAGATTTTAACTGCCGGGCTCCGATTTGGTTGCGGAATTGCCCGAATGACTTTCGGGAAGCGTGACCGGTGCCGTAGTCGGCTGGCGGAACAAGGCCTTCCTCCCCGGGTGGGAGTCGGTGGCGACGCAAGCGGCGGAAGCCGCTGACGGCGGTGAACTAATTAAAGTGCTAAACTTTGTAAACATTGAAATCCGCAGACTCGGCCGGTCGGTTGCGCGTGAGTCTCCATCGTTATTTTCCGTAGAGTCGGGGTGTTCTCCTCGAGCAGAGAGTTCCAGAAGAAGGAGACTTGGTTGTTCTAGCTGGGGAGGCCGAACAAGAGCTCCACGGCGAGCCCGGCGGCCACGCGAAAAGCCGGAAGCACAAAGTGCTCTCGCTACGGAGGGAAGGCTCGCTGGCCCGGTCGCAAAGAGGCGCAGACGGGCGCAAAAGTTGTTGGAACAGGCGGCGAACGGTTGGACCTGTGTCGTCCGACACCTCGAGCCGCGCCTGCCGTTCAGGCCTCCCCTGTGCCGTTCGCCTGTAGATAGTGCTCTGGCTTCATGAGAAGCGCACCGGTGCTCGATTCATCGATGGGCGGTAGGACCGAGACCGAAATGTGGAGGCGCTTTCCATCGGGCAGGCCTTCCAGCAGGGAAACTTCAGTTGCTCCCGATGCCGCGAGCACGCTGCTGGCGGAACTGACGATCGTCTGGCGTTGTTCTTCGGTGATCGGCATCGGCTGAAAATTCGCTGGAGAATTCCTAGCTGGTTGCGGGACTTCGGCCAGCGCCCGCAACAAACTTACGTAGATCACGGCAGTCTATAACACCCAAAATCGGACGTAACCCCCTAAAGTAGGGGATCACGCCGGGGTAATCCTGCGCGGGATTACGGGTGAGGGAAACGGGAGGAGATGGGGGATCGATTCAGGTTTGGAGGAGGAACCAAGCCAATCCCGTGAGCGCGCTCAGAAGGAGGAGCAGGTCCAACCAGTGATTTCTGAGATGGGTTAGCATGCGTTCCGAAGGGTCGGAATGATTTCAGAAGGGCTGGAACTTCAGCCCGAAGCGGGCCCGGAATCTTTCCGGAAAGCGTTCATCGAGAACGAAGTCATCGATCTGCTCGGGCCGTGCTTGCAGGGAAGCATTGGCGAGTTTCAACGCTTCCATTTCCTTGCCCCGCTTGAAGGCTTCGGCGGAGAGTGTCTGGAAAGCATGGGCCGCCGCGTTTCGATCGTTCGTGCTGCCCAAGCGCAGGCTCCATGCGAGCTTCAAGGCACGCTGCCACAGCCCGAGCGATGTGGTGGCTTGGAGTTCCGCCCGCCGTCCGGGTGAGCTCTCCCGAACGTCCGGGGGAAGCTTCTGGATGAGCGACAAGGCTTCGCGGACCATGCCGAGCTCTAGAAGCTCGATGACATAGGGAAGCGAGAGTTGGGGGCTAAGATGGTTCATGGCGAGCTAGTCTGTTAGGAAAGGGTTAGCGTCGTCCGCAGGCACCCGAGACGAGGCCTAGCAGGATACCGGTGCCGAAGGCGGCGGCCACGACGGCGCAGGGATTGCGCCGGATGGCTTGGGCGCAGCAGCGATCGAGCTGGTGGCAGGCGCCTTCCAAAGAAGAGGAGGAAGCTGGCTGCGGATTTCCGGAGACAGGCAAGTCCGAGGCGGGATCAGGAGGAAGGTCCGAGGTCATGAACTTCTGTTTTCGCAAGGAAGATGCCAAGCGGAGGGATGGATTTCTGGGACCTGAGAAACGCGCTGGAAACCACGAATAAAAGGGGATCGGCACGAATGAAAGGCGGCGGACACGGGTATTATCGCCTGATCCCCGGAGTGCCGCTGGCAGCCGAAGATTTCCGGACTTTGCAGCACGCAAGTGGGAACATGGCATAACGCATGGTGTGGAGGAGGGTTGTCCCGAGCCGATATGGGTGAGGATTCATGCCTGAGTGGCAAGGCTCCTTGGACCCCGGCATTGACGACGGATGGTACGGATTTGACGGATTACACGGATGAGGCTGCGTGGGTGTCGATGGAGGGAGCTTCTATTTTGGGTCCTTCCAGACTGTTTCTTCGAAGCCGTTCTGGCTTGTGGTCCGTGTCTTTCGGGTGCCGTAGCCAACCGGTTCTCAGATGATGCGTGGGATCGGTTGATGATGACTTGGCGCTTTCTTTTTCCCGGTCTGCTGCCATGACTCCGGGGTGCGGCTCGCCCTCCACCGATCGATTGCCTTCTGGTCGGGCATTCTTGTGATGGGTTTCTTCGGTTGGGCGTGGTGGGATTCCTACCGGCATGACTCGTGGTACACGACACGGCATTTCTCCGGATCAAACGCAGCCGGTGCTGTCTCTCTGGCCCTCTATCAGGTCAATATGAGTCCTTGGTCCGGGCGTCGTGATATTGCTCCGTCCGACTTGCCTCGTCCGGCCTTCACGAAGCTCGAGTTCATCAGCGATGAGCCCGATATCAGCGGGTCGGTTTCGTCCATACCGCACTCCGGCGAACGAGTCCGGATCATGCTCAGCGGCGCGCGCGGAGGGGTCTACCGGATTCTCAATCTCCCCCACTGGTTGATCCTCCTCGTCGTGGCGATCCCGTGGTTTGCGCTGTTAGCATGGAGAGTCCGCCGCCATCGGAGAATCCCGCAGGCATGAAGCTCGGGCTGCACCGCTCCGTTACCTTCTGGTTCGGCATCCTCGTGATGGGGTTCATCTGTTGGGCATGGTGGGATTCACAACGAGTAAGAAGCGTTGCGAGAACGAGAATCGGCGAGGTCCAGATGCTGGAGGGCACAGCAGGACTTCTATTTTCTCCTGGCCTTGGGATGAGCGGACTTAAAATGTCCCGCAGAGATATTTACCGCAATAACCAAGAGTTTTCCTCCTTTCCCTTTCCTCGGCCTCTCTTTACCCGCGGTGGCGATCCCAAATTGGCAAGCCATCCCCACGACGGGTCGCTAGACACGATGCACGAATCCATTGTTCTGACCATGTTCGCGCGGCCCAGTAACTGGTGGATCATCTTCCTGCCCCACTGGCTCCTGCTGCTCGCCGTTGCGCTCGCATGGGTCGGCCTGCTGCTCTGGCGGGCGAGGATGAGGGCGAGCGCTAGGGCAGTTAATGCCGGGATCTCTCGATAGTTCGGGTGGAGGAAGCAGAAGGCCGGGGGGCGAATCAATGGCGTGATGCCGATTCGGTTTTCCGAGGCGGACATCCGTGGTAGAGATATGGACGTTACATCTGAGATGATCCTTCGACGTGCGATATTGCTCATCGCGATGGCATGCTGGGTCACGGGCTGCGATGAGTCCGTGTCACTCGATTATGCGACGCGCGCCGACGCCGAGGCTGACAAGCCTTTTGCGCGAGGATGGCTGCCGGAGATCATCCCTGCATCGAGTCGTGACATCGCGATGCGCAACGATCCCGACTCCAATATTTCGAGCGGGACCTTTGCTTTTGATCGATCTGACTACGAGGGATTCGTGACCCATCTCAGGAGGGAGCCGTCACAGGACGAGGGTGGATCCGTAGCCTTCGTTTATCAGGACTGGATCTTCCGGATCGAGGGCGAGAAGAACCGGTGTCGTTTTCATCTGCGCCTCGGTCGGGGGATCGAGCGCGGCGCTAGGTCTGGACGCGAGAGGGAGTCGGGGATGGCGAGATTTCCGGGGATTCGCCTGGCCGGAAGGACGAGTCCTTCCGCTACCATGCGCCTCAACCCGGGCACGAAGGAGGGAGCCTTTGCGGGGCTCCCTAGTTCATTCTCTTCTGAAAGAGAGTGGTGCTCGAGGGGGGACTCGAACCCCCACGGATTACTCCACTAGATAATCGATCAGGCCCTTCTGCTTCTCCGAGAATTCGACCTGCTCGGCGGGCAAGTCCTCTTCTGTCAGTTCCCTGAGGTCAACCTCGACTGGGTCCCGGAACCATCATGAAGACCTGGCGCCTCCAAATCCGGGACAATCCACGACCGGGCTGGCTTCAACCTACGCGCCGGCGATCCACGGCTGCCGGAGCGGGTGAGGATCGTCAACCTGCCGTCCTACAGTCCCCGAACTCAATCCATGCGAGCAGCTGTGAGACATCATGAAGGATGCGATTACCAACAAGGCGATGACCGCGACTCAAGCGCTGCGCGACGCGGTGGTGCCGGTGCTGCAGTTGGTTGGTCGACCAAGACTGATGGATCGAGCATACACTACGTATCCAAAATGAAAGTCACGTTAATTCGAAGAAATAGTATCATGTCTGATTTTGCCCAGGTTTACGGGTGTGAATCGGACAAGTGGAAGGGTTTTTGGTGATTTGGGATAACGTTGTGACGTAAATTGTTCTATCTCTCGGTTGACCGAGAAATGGGATCGAAGATAGGCGTAACGGGAAATGACACCTTTGCTTGTTCGGCCCGGTTCATGTGGAGGGAATTTGGTCCGGGGAATGCTCGTGATATGGGCTTCGTCATGCCTGATCGTATCCGGTGTGGTGGCGACGCCGACCTTTGCCCCGACGGAAGGGGATGCGATCGGACGCTTCAACGTGGTGGTGAGCTGCGCCACGTCCGGGGCCACGATCCACTACACGCTGACCGGCGCGGAGCCGACTGTGTACGACCGCAGCATCGCGTCGCAGGGAAGCATCCTCATCGACCGAAACATGACGCTGAAGGCAAAGGCCTTCAACGCAGGAGAGAGCAGCACGACCGCGAGCGGATTCTTCCGGGTGACCGGCGATATCTTCGCGGGGGGGACGTCCCTGATGGCGTTGAAGAACGACGGAAAACTCTTCGGATGGGGTCACCAGGATCATGGGCGCTTGTCGAACGGGTCTACCTCGACGACGGCGACGGCTACGCCGGGAGCAGCCAAGTCTTCGCTTTCGGGAAATCCTGCGATCGTCGATGCCCTGCAGGTTTCGGTGGGTCATCGCCACATGGTAATGGTGGATTCGTTCGGTAAGGTCTGGGCATCCGGCAACAATACCTTGGCGGAGTGCGGGAGGGCTACCGGTGGTGAATTCACCTATGCTGTTCAGGTCCGCATAAACACCTCCAATGCTCCTCTGATCGATTGCGAGTCGGTGGCGGCGGGGGTCGACTTCTCGGCGGCGGTGCAAACCAACGGCCAAGTCCGGAGCTGGGGAAGCCAGGTTTCGGGCCGCTTGGGTAACGGGGTTCACCACGCGTCGAACGTCCAGAGCGTCGCCAACCTGGTCTTGAAGCCTGGCTCCGTGGCTCTCACAGGGATCCAGCAAGTGGCCTTGGGCAAGGACTTCGGCATCGCGCGTCAGGATCACTCCGATGAAACCCCCGGCGGGACCGGGAAGGTGTGGGTGTGGGGCGAAAGCTCAACCGGCAGCTTGGCTCTGGGTTCCGTTTCGGACCAGCTTTTTGCCGCTGAGGCGAAAGCGAGCGCGACGACGGGAGACTTTCTAACAGACGCGCTGGAGGTGGATGCCGGCGAGACGCATGCCGTGGTGCTGCGGTCGAAGGCCAACACGCTGGATATGGACGGCACCGTGTGGACCATGGGGAGCCGGGCGAACGGTCGGATCGGCGACAACGGCTTGATGACCGGAAACCAGAACTACCCGGTGAAGGTGAGAGAGACCAACGGGACCGTTCTGAATGATATCATCCAGATCTCGGCTGGCGCCGCGCACACGCTTGCACTGGATAAAAACGGGAAGGTCTGGGCTTGGGGGAGGAACACGCAAGGCGAGCTGGGTGACAACTCCACGACCGACCGCGCGGGGGCCGTGCAGGTGAAGAAGGTGGGCAACGTGGATTTGACGAATATCGTCCGGATTTCCGCCGGTGGATACTTGGGAAGCGTGACTCCTACATTGGGCTTCAGCTCGGCGCTTGCCGAGGACGGCACCGTGTATGTGTGGGGCAATAACAAGACCGGCGTGCTGGGTAACGGGGTGGTCGCTGATGCCAACACGACGGTGGCGACTGCGTTGACCTCGTTCAAAACGCAGCCCGGCTTTCCGACGATCACGCTGGATGCGACGGTGGGCACGGCCAATGCGCCCGGCACGGCGACCCTGACCGCCACGGTGGCGGATCCAGACGGGATCCAGGACGTGAAATTCTACCTCAATGGCGTGCTTCAAACCACGACCGCACAGTGGAGCGCCACTGTCGGCTCCTTGGCGGAAGGTAACTACCACTGCTATGCGGTGGTGACGGATGCGACCGGCCTCGAGACCGTTTCTCTTCCGGACACCTTCAGCATCCTGCCCACGCTCGATAGCGATTCGGATGGCTTGGTGGACTCGTGGGAGATGGCCCACTTCGGGAATCTCTCGCAGAGTGGAAGCGGGGATCCCGACGGTGACAGCGTGAGCAATGCCGCGGAGGCCGCTGCCGGCACGGACCCGAGCGCGAATCCCGATGCGAACTCGGACGGGATTCCGGACCATTGGGTGACTTGGCAGCTGTCCCTGCCCGGAGGTGTTGCGGTCCTGGACCTCCCGGCCAGCGGGGATCCCGACGGCGATCTGCTCACCAACTTGAGGGAATTCCAGCTCGGCACGCGGCCGAGGCATCTGGACTCGGATGGTGACGGCGAGAGCGATTGGCAGGAGTTGGCCCAGCAGACGGATCCCAACAATGCTTCATCCAAGAGCTCTCCGTTGGAGGTCTCCGCCTATGAAGGAACTACGAATCTGGTAGTTCCCCAGACTTTGACCAATCCAATCACGGGTGCGGCTTACGACTTGTCCCTGCTCGGGGCTTCGCCCGCGGTCGAGCCGTATGAGATCCGGTCATCCAATCAGCCGGGCGGACCCGCTTACGAATGGATCGAGATCAGCGGGACCGGCGAGCGGATGACGGCGTTCGACTCGAACTCCTACGCGATGGTCACGAAGACGCTGCCCTTCGCGTTCCCGTTCTACGGCACGAACTACAACAACATCTACATTTCGGGCTGCGGCTTCCTGACCTTGACCGATCCCGGCGGTTCCAATCCGGGGTTTCCGGTGAACTTCCGGACCGAGTTCCCGAATCCGGCCGGCCACAAGCCATTGATTGCTCCCTACGAGCAGTTCCTTGAGCCCCATTTAGACGGTTCCGTCTACTATCAGGCGTTCAGCGACAAGGTGGTCGTCCAGTACGAGCAAGTGAGGCAGTATGGTGATTCCTTGGTCACGCTACAGGTGGTGCTGTATCCGGACAAAACGATCCGCTGCAACTACAAGAACATCCCCCTGGCTACCGGTGGGTTCTACGTGAACGGTTACTTGGTCGGGATTCAGAATGCCGCGGGTGACAAGGGCTTGGCTGCGTCCTGGTATCCCAATACCAGCCAGCAGGGGCTCTTGCTGCATTCCCTGGACCCGCTGACGATCCGCTTTGCGGCGCCGACGACGATGCCGGCGGATTGGGTCGAGGCATCCACGACCGCGGTTTCAGGAGATCCGCTGGGGTGGAGTCTTGAATTCACGCTCACCGGGCTCAGCCCCGGCTTGCAAGAAGCGCAGTTGGTGCTGAAGAGCCAGGCGGGGACCACCCTGTATACGCGTGCAGTGAAGCTCACGGTGCTTCCTCCAGGAGGCTCGGGAGACGATACGATGACCGGATCCGCGGCCAACGATACGATCAGCGGTAATGGTGGTGCCGACACGATCAGCGGTCTGGGCGGCAATGACACGCTGAATGGCGGTGCGGGGAGCGATACACTTTCCGGCGGTGCGGACAACGACACGCTCAACGGTGGCAACGACAACGATATGCTTACGGGTGATGCCGCGAGCGATATCCTCAATGGGGACGCCGGCAATGACACTTTGACCGGAGGTGCCGGCGACGACACTCTCGCAGGGGGGGCTGGCAAGGACGTCTACCACTACGATCTGGGTGACGGTCACGACACTTATACCGACATTGATGGAATCCATCAGGCCGACGACCTGACCGCCGATTATTCGGACCTGTATTTCGGTCCGGGGATCAATCCTGCCATGCTGCGGTCCTACTATCTTCCCGAAGATGTAACGCACCCAAGAGGGCGATTGAAGCTCGAGGTGATCCACTTCTCCGGAGGGAGCGTCACAATCAGCGATTGGAACGTGAGATCCGGCTCAACCAACGTCTATGTCAGCAAGCGTTGGCGCTTTCATTTCGCCGATACCACGGTTTGGAGCGGGACTCTTTTCTGGAATCTCAACCTTTCCACTCCTTTCCAAGGGTTCACCGGAGGTGTGGGCAATGACATCCTGATGGGCAGCGCCGCGACTGAAGAGTTCCGCGGGCTGGGAGGAAACGACCTCATGCAGGGCGGCGACGGATGGGATACCTACTACTACGAGTGGGGTGGGGGTGACGACATTATCCAGGACACGCCGGTCACGATGCAGACCAGTTCCCTGTATATTCACGGGGCGGCTCTCCACGACAAGCTAAGCTACCATTTTGTCGCCCCGGACCATCTCAGGATCGACATCGCGCATCCCTCGGACCCAGCGAAGAACGGGAGCGTGCTGCTCCGCGAGTGGTATCGCTCGACTCCGTTCCGGGTGAAGGAGAACTGGCGTGTTTATGCCCAAGACGGATCGGGCGGCTGGACGAATCTCTCCACCTTCATGCACCGCATGGGCACTGACGGGCCGGACAACATGCTTCTGGTCTACAATCATACCGGCCATGGCAGCACCTTCGATGCCGGGGCTGGAAACGACATCCTCCATGGCACTTCGTGGAATGAGAGCCTCCTCGGTGCAGAGGGTGATGACGTGATCTATGCCCAGAGCGGGAACGACACCGTGAGCGGCGGAACCGGGAGCGACACGCTTTCCGGAGGCGGCGGCGATGATGCTTTGGACGGCGGCGAAGGCGATGACACCCTGTGGGGCGAAGTTGGCGTCGACCACCTCGACGGTGGTGATGGAGCTGACATTCTTGATGGCGGATCGGACGCGGATGTCCTCAATGGTGGAACCGGCGACGATTTGCTCCGCGGCAGCTACGGTTCGGATGTTTATGAATGGGACCTCGGAGACGGCAATGATATCGTCACCGACGAGCCGGGCGATTCCTCCGCCGGGTTGATAAACCGGCTTGTTTTCGGCATCGGGATTCAACCGTCGGACGTCGAGCTGCAGGTCGTGGATACCTCGCTGAAGTTGGTCGTGAAGAATGTGTTAGGGGTTCCCGTGGGTTCCGTGACCATCGCGAACTGGTATGGGGGAGCAAGCGGCGGTGGTCATCACTCGGCCAGCTGGCGTATCGAGTACGCCGATCATGCGGGGGATTGGTGGGCAGGTAAGGATCGACCCACCACCGGGCCGGACTTCTTGTCGGGGTCGAGTGGCTCCGATGAGATCGCCGGCGGCTTGGGCAACGACATCCTCCAAGGACAGGGCGGCGATGACATTCTGAATGGCAATGACGGGGATGATTCTCTGAATGGGGGCGATGGCGTGGACGCCTTGTCAGGCGGAAGCGGTGCGGATTCCTTGGAGGGTGGTGACGGCGCGGACTCGCTTACCGCCGGGATGGGTTCCGACTACGTCCGCGGGGGTAAAGGTTCGGATCACTACTACTGGGCTGTTGGCGACGGGAATGACACTTACGAGGAGCTTGCTCAGAACCCGGGTGACGTGAACGTCATTCACTTCAGCGGTGAAGTCGCTCCCGGGACAGGGATCGACCGGTTGTTCGTAAGGGTTTCACCCCGAGGTTTTGACGACGCCGCTTTCACCGTTCTGGCGTCAAGCGGCGAGGTGCTCGCCGAGATCACGGTGCGGAATTGGTCCGCTTCGCAAGGCAATTGGAAGGTGCAGTTCCCCGGTGATCCGGAGCCGATCGACTGGGCGCTATTGTCCCTGCTGGGCACGACCGCGGCCGACACGCTCACGGGAAGCTCCTATGCCGACGAGATTCTGGGGCTTGCCGGGGACGACGTCCTCGCAGGCGCAGGCGGTGCCGACACCATTGACGGCGGCGAAGGTGAAGACGACATCAGCGGCGGAAGCGGGGCGGACCTCTTGAGAGGAAGCCAGGGCAACGACGAGCTGCATGGAGGCGAAGGAGACGACCGGCTTGAGGGCGGTGAAGGTCAAGACCTGCTGGAAGGGGATCAAGGAGCCGACATTCTGATTGGGGGTCTTGGCGACGATACCCTCGATGGCGGTCAGGGCGAAGACAGCTACCTTTGGTTGGCCGGGGATGGACACGACACCATCCACGACATCTATGGCAATGGCATCGGGTCGTCGGGGCTGAACCGGCTTGTCTTCGGACAGGAGGTTACCCCCGCCACGGTCAGGATGGTTCCGGTGGGCGCGGATCTCCGCTTTGAGGTTCTGGATGCAGATTTGCAGGTCGTCGGTTCGGTTTCGATCAAGGATTGGTACGCTCCCTTCCTGAGCGGGCTCGATTGGTCGATCGAATTCGCGACCGGCGATGTTTGGCTGAAAAGCACGCTGGCGACTCCGGGAGATGACGTGCTCTCGGGCGGGAACGCCGATGATCATATCCGCGGCGGGATCGGCAACGACACTCTCACCGGAGGCGCCGGCGCGGATCTTATCGATGGGGGCCCGGGTAATGATGTCCTTACCGGGGGCACGGGTCGCGACACCTATGTCTATTTGCCAGGCGACGGCAATGATGTGATCCACCCGAACTCGGCCACGACCGGAGAAAAGGATCTGATCGATCTCACGGCTTTCTCGCGTGAGGATGTTTCTCTCATTCTCACGACCCAAACCTTCGGTGTCGATGTTCTGATCACCATTACGGCAACCGGGGAAACCCTGGAGATCAAGAACGCTCAGTTCGTGATCATCGAGTTTGATGATGCAGCGGTAGAGTTGGATCAAACGGGCACGGATATCCGTCAGGCGGGATCCATAGCCGTGGCTCCCGGATGGCACGATACGGACAGCGATGGGTTTCCGGATGACATGGAGGGCGAGTTGGCGGGATTCAATTCCGCGCTCGCCGACCCTGCGGACAACGCCAGCTTCCCTGCCGACGATGCCATTGCCGACGCTTCGATCACCACGCCTTCGGGAAACCGTTTCCCAACGATTTCCGCCGCATTGGCCGCGGCCGAGGCGGGTCGTGCTGGCAGACCTTACGTCGTGATCAAGGTTGAGCCCGGAATCTATGCGGAGAGCCTGGACCTTGATATCACCGGAGTGTTTTTGCGTGGGCCCGGGAGCGCAGGGAGGGCGACTATAACCAGAGGCAATCTGACCCGGCCTGTTTCGATCAAAGGCCGGAAGCTGATTTTCGACGGACTTTGCTGGGGCAGCAAGGAGCAACCCTTGGGGTTGAAGATTGGCGCTACGGACATCTCGGACGGAATCAGGTTCACCAACTCCCTGTTCGCGGACCGTCTGATCCAGGTCTCTTCCATCAATCCGCTCTCGATCGAGATTGAAGCTGGAGATGTCGCCTTCGTTCATTGCTCCTTCCTCGAGCTTTCCGAGATCAAGGTCTCGGCGGATGCAAGCGCGAGGGCCGTCAACTCGCTCTTCAAGTTGAACTCCCGCTCCACTTGGGCGGGAAGCGAGCGCTTGCGTTCCTTCTCTTGTCTTCCCAGTCCTTTGCAGGCCGACCCCACGCCTCCGGATCTAGCCTTCCGGAGCGATGGACTTCTGAAAGGTTACCCTGCGGCCTCGTGCCCGCCGCTCAATCTCGTGCCTGGCAGTGGTATCTTGAACGGATGGCGCGACCTCGACGGCGATCTACGCGACATCACTCCCGATATAGGTTGTGACGAATACATCGATGTGGAGGGTGGTGCCGACCACCTGCAGGATTCATGGGAAAGACGCTGGTTCGGAAACACCGCCGCCCAGAACGCCGCCGGGGATCCCGACAGCGACGGCAGGAGCAATCTTCAGGAGTACAATGCAGAGACCAATCCCCTGACGCCTCCCGGCTCCGGAGGCGGTCTTGCGACCGTGGATCTATCGTCCGTCGACAGCTACAGCCAAGGCAACTTGCTCGGCGCGGCACCGATGCCTGCTTCCGGCTCATCGGATTGGCTCCTGACCGAAGCGGACGGGATCACGCTCGCAGGAAGACAAGGCTTCCTCGAATACAAGGCAGTCTTGCAGGATACCACGGTAGCGGCCCTGCTCGTGGATATCTCCTTCGCAGCGATCCAAGGCTTGGGGACAGGCCAGGGTGCTGTAAGGATCTTCCTCGATGGGGAGTTTGTCACCGAATTGCAGAATACCTCCGGCGAACTCCTGATCCCGCTTTACCTGCTCTCCGCCGGGGAACACACGATCCGCCTGGAGCTGATCAATTCGCACCGGAGCTACCGGCCTGTCATCCATTCCATTGCACTCCGGGCACTGGACGCCCAATACGATTCCGCGGCGTTTCGTGAGCTCTTGATCGAGTCCTCCAATCCCGTGACCGTATTGCCGCAAGACTCCTTCGTGAGCCCGGCTTTCATCGAGGGCTTGGCCCTGCATCGCTCGTCCCTGAGACTGAATCTTGCGGGAGGAAGCGGGGTCGAGGTGAATGACGGACCCGACAACCTGTGGTATGCAAACGTCCCCTTGGAGGATTCGGCGTCGAACACCAGCATCACCCTTTCGCGCGAAAACGGTGAGCTCGTGAGCCAGCACTCGATCTCATGGAAACCGGTGGTGCTTGGCGAGGTGTCCGAACTCACGATCCGGAAGGGAGATTCGCTGCGGCTGAAGATCAGCGGAAGCGGTATTCCGGCAGCGAGCCAAGTGGACTACATCGGCAATTCCAATCTCTTGGGATCAGGCGTTCTGGAGACTCCGCTCGCTCACGAGTTCGCTGAAGCCGGAACCTTCCTGATCACCGCCAGTGTCGGGGGAAATCCGGTTGCCGGAGCAAGCCTTACGCTAACCGTGGTTGAAGCCAACTTCGGCGAGCCGCTGCTCGCGGCGAAGGGCGCCGGGATCCAGTGGAATCTGCCTAACGTGCCGACTTCGCTCGAACTGCAGGCCGACTCTTCCCTCTGGGCCTACGACAGGGTGGCATCCTACCTCTCGATGCAGCCGCGATCGATCGGGACTCATGCCGTCGTCGCTCGCATCGGCAGCGGCGGGCCAATCGTAGCGAAGGGGAAGGTGAACGTGATCAATGTCACCGGCACCGGCGCGAATGGAGGAGGGCGTGTCATCATCACTCTCCCCGATGGCCGGAAGATCGTGAACATGACCTACACGGTCAATGGTCCCATTCCGCCGAACCTTCTTGTCCGGGTGCAGCTTTACGCTGGCGGCACCACCTTCCTCGACGGTTCGACCGTCGCATGGCTCAGCGCCGAGGATTTCGACGAGTTCGGGGTGGCCAATCTCGAGGTCGTGATCGGTTCCGGCGGGGCCATCTGCCAAGGCGTGGGACTCTACCTGGGCGAATGATGTCAACTTACCTGAAAATAGACATCCTCCCGGTGGGGCGGCGCGTTTTGTTCTTGGCGACCTGCCTAGGCCTTCTCGCTGGCTGCAAGCGTGCCCACAATTCTTCGGCGACGCCGGCAGCGGAACCTGCAGCTTTCGGGACGCCTGAGAAAGATTTGCCCGAAACGTGCGAGGGGATTCTCGAGAAGCTCCAATCAGGCAGTCCGGAAATTCCTCCGCAGGGCGTGGAGGAAGCATTGGCATATCTTCAGAAGCCCGCTCCTGCAGCAAGCGGGGAGGAATCCTCGGCCGAGTATTTCAATCTGGTGATCGGACTCCTGCTCGCGCAACCGGCAGCGGTGGAACGCCTGTCCGGAACGCTTCTCGCCGTCGCAGACGACCCTGCGGTTTCTCCAATTCTGCAGGACTATGCCTTACAGCACTTTTTCCACGCTTGGGCACGCGATCCCAATCTTCAGGGCAAAAGCGAGATGGAGTCGCGGTTGAAGCGGGAGATCGATGATGGGAAGGGACCCTTGTGCGGAACCGCATTGCTTACCGCCTGCAGGATGTTCGAAGCGGAGATGCCAATTACCGGTCCGAGGGGTCAGAGAGTCAGACCCTTGGGCTCATCTCCCGGCATTGTTCCTGCCTCCCGTACCGTGGCTTACCGGAGGGACGATTTCATCCACTCCGCTCTCCGGATCTCCAGCGACCGGTCCGGCTTGCCAGCGGTTCGAACCAGCGCCTTCAACGTTCTACTGAGATTGGGGGTTCGCACATCTCTCGCTCCCGCCCGCTCCGTAGCCTCTGATATTTCAGAGCCCGAGCTTGTCCGTTGTGCCGCGGTAGCCGTGCTCGGCAGTTTGGGCGAACCCGCGGGTGACCGTAAGCTGCTTGAATCCATTCCGCTGGAACCGGCGCTCGTGAGGACGGCTGCCGAACTCGCCCTCTCCCGTCTTGCCGATTCTTCGTCCCGCCCTTGACCCAATCTTTCCTGCAACCGCATCCATGATTCTTCGCCGCCTGATCTCACTCCCGGCCGTATCCTTTTGGATCGCACTTCTGCTGTGTTTCCCCGCTGAGGGACAGACCGGTTTCCCGGGTGGAGGCAACAGCAACCCGTCTACCGCAAACGGCCCTCCGACGCACCCGGACGACGACAAGCCCTCGACTGACGATGAAGGCGGGAGCGGAGACCAGCCGCCGGGCCCTATCGATCTGGAAGCGGAACTCGAGAAGAGCTGCGAAGAACTGCTCCGTGACCTTGAGGACAAGTACGGGGATGGCACCGGCAACCCAGGCAGCGTGGACCTTACTTTCAAGTTGGCGGCCTGCCCCCTGGAGAAGTCCGTCTCAGCCGGAGCCCTGAGGCTCTATTTCGACGAACCTGCCGAAAACATGGGGGATCCGGTCCACCTGCAGTATCACTCGGTGGCAGGAGCCGAGATCTCCAGCCAGGAAGTCACCGGGCTGCCCTCGGGGGTCGCGCGGCGTTACACGATCAAGCAGGCATCGGGCAAGCCCTTGAGCTTTGAACTCAAGACCGGCCAGAGCGTGATGAAGCCCTACGGGAGCGGTTCCGCCAGTGCCGCCCGGGTTGAACTACGGACCTCCACCGGAATCACCACCGACCCGGCGAATGCCACGATCATCCGCCAGTATCGGACAGCCGGTGGCTACATGGACTTCAATGCTTCCACGGGCAAGATCCAGGCATGGGCGGGACCTACAGGCAGAGCCCTCAACCTCACCAACTCCCCCGAGCAAGGTGCGAATGTTGCGGGTCTGGAAGTCATCCGCGAGGGCGCGGCGATCCGTCAGGTCAGGTCGGCCGCCGGACTTCTCGATATCGTTCCGGATGCCTCGGGCCGTGGTTACAGCGTCATCACTTACCTTCCTTCGGAAGTGCTGGCGAAGGCCGGTAACCGCTATCCGCTGGTTTCCGACGCGAAGCCCAAACAAACGATCCATGTCACTCACCCTGTCGGAAGGCAGCGGTTGCTCGCCACCTATACCGATCACTCGCCGGATGGCATGGCCGATCAGGTGAAGGTCTTGACCTTTGACTACCTCGATCCGCTGGACGGCGGGCACGAATGGAAATTGTCCTCCGAGTCCGAAGGACTGTCGGTATCCAGCACCCGTCGTGTGCTGCCCGATCATGATAAATCGGGGATGCGGCGCGTGATCCGCGAGAGGAAGGATGGGACCGGGAAACTTCTGGTCCGGACCGAGACCCTCCAGCAATACGAGCAATCATGGGATGGCTGGACTGATATTTCGGAGATCGAGATCCCCGAGGGAGATTCTTCCGCCAAACTCGTCCGAAACTTCCGTTACGGCACCACCCCGGGGGAGAACGACTTTCGTAAGGTCAACTGGCAGAAGACCGGCAGCGGTCTCACCTACACCTTCCAGTATGATTCAGAAGGCCGGATGACCCGCCGGATGCGCCCTTGGCTGGATGGAGGCAATGGTCTCTTCCTGATCGAGAGCTACGCCTACGCGCCCCACGGGCCCGGTGAAACCGTGCTGCCGGGCGATGAACGCCCTCGCACTACCACCGTCGAAGTTGGAGCCCCGGGGTCGGGTTCGAACACCATTCTCACCCGGACCTTCTTTGCTGCCTATAATGACGCTTCAAATGGCAATCGCCACACGGTCGTCAAGGAAGATGCCGCAACTCCTTCGAGCGGATATGGCAACCCCGCGAACCGGCGGGTCGTGGAAGTCTTCAATGCCGCGGGAGCAGGAGTGGAAGCCGGGCGTCTCCGTGAGGTGATTGCCGCAGCGGGCGTCCGTTCCTTATACGAATACACTGCCGGCCCATCCCAAGGATTGATCGAGACCTTGACCTCGCCTTTGAATGCAATTGGCGAGGCCAAGAAGGGTATCACTCGGAAGGTCGTCACTGAGAAGGATGCGGCCGGGCGCACCCTGAGAATCCGCCGGTCGGTCTACAACGGGTCCGGGTACGTCGATGTCGAGGAGGATATCCGGGTTCACGCCCGCCAGGGACAGCTACTGCACGTCACACGCACTGACCTGGTCAGCGGCAGACAACGTCTAGTTGAAAGCTTCCAGTGGAAGGGGGAGCGCGTGATCGCCACCACCGACGAATCGGGCAAGACCACGAGACAGGCCTATGATGGCCATGGTCGCCAAACCTTGATTGCCACCAGTGACATCCCGGAGGTCGCATCACCGCTCGGCGGACTGAGCTACCCCGCCCGCAACGGGGTCTCCAGCGTCACCACCGGTTCCATCGCAGGAAGCCTGCACAGCATCACCTGGGGCGACTTCACGATCACGACCAGCGCGGGAGGGCTCAGCACGCAGCGCTCCATCAAGAACGATGCCCGCGGCCGGTTGACCCAGGAAACCGATTCCGATGGCTATGTCTCGAAGGTCCACTACTCCGCCGACAACCTAAGGCGGACCGTGACCCGCAAGGACCTCTCGACCGAACGCACGGTGGACTACCTTGATGGACAGCTCAAGGAGCGCAGCGGCACCGGGGCCGTCGCCGTTTTCTACAGCTATGCGCCGCGGACTGGAGGAGGGCTGATCACCACCACCCGCTTCGGCCGCGCCGATAGCCCGCGCTACCGGAAGGTGGAAACCGACATGTTGAACCGCACGGTGGCGGTCACCACCCCCGCGTATACGGGAACCTTGGTACGAACCATCGAGTATCTACCCGGCACTGATCTGCCGGTGCGGGAGGCCGCGTCGGCCCCTGATGTTCCGGTGAAGCTCCTCGCTTACGACAGCTTCGCCACGCCGGTGCGGCAGGGGCAGACCGTGCGTGGCGGCGCCACCACCTTGGATATTTCGTCAGCCGATCGCGTCCAAGACGTTGAAACCGACCTGATCTCCGATGCCGGGGGCCTTTGGCATGTCGGGCGGCAGTTCATCTACCCCCACGCGGGGGCGAATGCCAGCCAACGGCATCTGGTGATGGAAGTGCGGAAAAAGCTGGCCGGCTTCGAGACGAACGAGGTTTCGAGAAGCTATTCGGTCGATGCCTTCGGCAACTGGAGCCAACGGGTTACCGAGGAGATCCCTTCAAGCCGTCTGCGAATCGAACGCTCGACCTCTAACGCCTACGCGGGTGAAGGCGTCACCGTGGTTCATGGCGGTCTGCTAGTGGAACAGCGCCGCCCGGGTGACAGCGCCTCGACCATCACCAGTCACGATGGGCTCGGGCGTGTGGTCGGGGTCAAGGAACCGCGTCATGCCAATGCCAGCTCTTTCGCCTACGCCATCGGGAGTTCTCGCCCTGTGAGCCAAACCGATGCCAGCGGCGTGGTCACCAGCTTCAGTTATTATCCCCAAGGGGTCGCGGGTGCAGGGAGAATCGCGGCAACCACCTTCCCCGATACCACCGTCCGCCGGACTGCCTATGACCTTCACGGGAACGTGACGAAAGAGTGGGGGAGCGCGACTGCGGCCCTGTCCTACCAATACAACCTCTACGACGAGTTGGTCGGAAGTCTCACCTACCGGCAAGCGACTCCCGTTGATAGCGCCTCCTGGCCCTTGGAGCCCGGACCTGCGGACTCCACCGAGTGGATCAGGCAGGAGAGCACCGGCCTGCTGGAACAGAAACAGGATGCCGATGGAAAAGGTGCCACGCTGGTTTACGACCAAGCGGGCCGCATCGCGACCCGGACCTCCGCGCGCGGCATTGTGACCACTTATGGCTACGACGCCTGGGGCCAGCAGAATCTCATTGATTACGGCGACGCCACCCCGGACGCGGCGATGAGCTACGACCGCATGGGCCGGAATACCCTGCAAGACAACGGAATCGCCTCGACCGCCATCGAATACTCCCCGGTCAATCTCCTGCCTATCGCGGAAACCATCAGTTACGATCTCAATCAGGACGATGTGCCCGAATTGTCCCGTCGGATCGACCGTGGCTACGATGCCTTCCTGCGGCCGCAGGGTATCACGCTCTCGAACGATGGTAGCGCCGAGAGCGGCACCGTTTATGGCTATGACGCCGTAGGCAGGCTTTCTTCCGTGAATGGTGGGGGCCTGGGAACCTTTGCCTACAACTACACCCCCAATTCCTCCCTGCCATCGAGTGTCAGCGGCCCTGTCCACGCGGGTTCCAGCACTTGGGAGCCCAATCGCGACCTACTGGACGTGAAAGAGAACAAGGTGGGTAGCACGGTGGTTTCCCGCTTCGACTACACCACCAACGGCATGCAGCGCCGCTCGGCGGTAAGCACGAGCGGCACCGCCTTCACATCCGCACGTGAGATCGGCTGGACCTACGATTCACTGGGCCAAGTCATCGCGGCGGATTCCAGTGTTTCGGGGCAAGACCGGGCCTATGGCTACGACGCCGCGGGCAACCGGCTGAAATCGGCAGATAGCCTGACGCTTCCCGGTTCGCCTAACTATGCAGTCAATCATCTCAACCAGTACACCTCGATCGGTCCTGTCTCACCGGTCTACGATCTGGATGGCAATGCGACCTCCTACCCGCTCCCTGCCTCGCCTCTCGCCAACAGCACCTTGGCTTGGGATGCAGAGAACCGGTTGAAGTCCACGACCGTTGGAGGAACTCCGGTCACTTATTACTATGACACGACCGGACGCCGGATTGCAAAGGTCAGTGGAGGCACCACGACCTTTTACCTGTATGACGGCTGGAACTGCATCGCCGAATACCAGAAGACCGGCGGCGACCTCCCGGTGCTCAAGCGCGCGGCGCTCTGGGGCACGGGCTCCGGCGGGGTGGAGGGCCTTCTCTCTCTCTGGATCGAGGGCTCGATCTACTATCCGCTCTACGACGGCGCAGGCAATGTCACCCAATACCTGAACGCCTCCGGGTCGGTCGCCGCGCATTTCGAATACGACCCCTTCGGGAGGGCCACCGTCGATACCGATACCGCCGAGCTCTTTAACATCCGCTTTAGCACGAAGCAGATCGATACCCTCACGGGGCTCTACTACTATGGGTATCGTCATTACGACCCGATTACCGGCCGCTGGCTCTCGCGGGATCCCCTGGGGGAAGCCGGGGGACTGAACCTCTACGGCTTCGTCTTCAACAACGCCATCAACCTCGTCGATCCTCTGGGACTCGAAGGAGACGAATACTTCGGCGAATCCTTCATCATGACCTTGCAGTATGCCCTGCCTGCATTCGGTCGCGACCTGAAGAACATAGGCAGCCAGATCGTGGAAGGCGTTGGTGCGGTCGGTGGAGTTATCGGCAATGAGATCGCCTTGATCCAAGGAGCGATCCAAGACCCCTACTTGGCCGAAGAATACAAGAAGACATGGCAAAACCGCGGCGACACTGCCGCTGCGATCGCCGGCTTGATCCTCGAAGCGACCCACGATCCGTTCGTCCGCAGGCTGATCTGGTGCAACCTGTCCGAAGACATCAAACAGCGCTACAGTGGCGAGGAAGGCTTCCTGCAGGCTCTCATCGACGGCCAGGTCGCTGCGATTCAGGCGATCACCGGAGCAGGCCTGGCGAAAGGCTGGGATGCACTGGCGAAATCCGCGAAGCTCGCAAAACTGGCGAAGCTCGCGAAGGTGGATCTTCCTGATCTTCCGACAGGAAAACTTCCCAATCTTCCGGACGGTGACCTCCCTGAGGGCTTTCCGGGATCCTGCTTTGTTGCCGGAACCCCGATCCAAACCGAAGAGGGCGGCAAACCGATCGAATCCCTCCGGGTCGGGGATCGTGTTCTCACGACCGATGGCAGTTCCTCGACGTCCATCGAGCCCGCCAACTGGCGCAAGATCCGCCTCAGGATGCCCAATCCGGAGGCTCCTGCCGATATTCTGGAGATCGAACTCCTTCGCACGATCCAGTGGATCGCAGCGACGGGATGCGAGCCAGGAACCCGGATGTGGTTCGTGCTTGAGGAAATGGGCCTGCGGGGATGGGCGGAGGTCATAGGCATTGATGCCTGTCCGGTCATTGAAGCGGGGCGCGGGCGGGTCGTTCTTGCCACGGTGACCCACGAGAACACCTTCGTCATCGAGCTGCGGCTGCGGGGCCAGGAACAGCCGCTCCTCCCCACCGACCGCCACCGCTTGTTCTCCGTCACGAGGAACGACTGGATACCAGCAGCTCACTTGCAGCCCGGCGAGGAACTCCAGACGATGGAAGGTACCGTCCTCGTCGAGAAGGTGAAGCCGTGGCCCGGAGTCCACCGCGTGTTCAACCTTGAGGTTGAGACCGAGCACAGCTACTTCGCTGGCGAGGCGAAGGTTCTCAGTCACAATAACAATCCATGTGCCGCAAACAGAACACCAGACCTAAAAACTGGAGTGGGATACGACGCTGGGGATGTTCCTGTGCGGGTTGAAGGACCTTGGTCGATCAATGATATGAAGCAAGGGCTGCTCGGACATCCGCCACGAGGTCTTGGATCTCCGGACATTCATCACGGGGGCCAGATGCCCGGTGGGGCAAAGCATGAAATCATTGCCAACCAACACAGAAACAACTCAGAACTACATCCGAATCCCAATCAGGGGGTAACTAAAGAAATGCGGCAATCTGATCGCCAATTACATTGGTGGTATCGCGCCCGTGAACAGGGTGCCGATCAAGCACTGCCTGATTGGATTTACGACTGATATGACTTTAGAACAATTTCAACAACGACATCGAACTGGAGTGGTGGAAAAGCCGAAATTATTCGCTCTCATCCCAGCGGACCCGCCAGCCTCTATCCAGCAGATTGCTGAGACGGAGAGTCAGCTCGGCGTTCAACTGCCCGCCAAGTATCAGCAGTTCTTGTCTGCATTTGGAGGTGGCAGCTTCGGATTGATAAACATTTTTTCCGCTTGTTCGGACAGTGATTTTTACCTTCCGATGCGGCGTGAGGAGTCCCGGAACTATCTTCCTGACGATCTAGTTCCATTTTCTGATGATGGAGCTGGAGGACTTTATGTCATGAAGGTGAGTGGGCAGGCTTTAGGAGATGCCGTGTTTTATTGGAATCAGGATGGCGGCTTGGACACCACTGAGTTCGAAGACATTTTGGAGTTCATCGCTCGATACGCATACGCTGCAGCTTGATGCCGTGTTGAGCGGTCAACCCGCGCATTTTGGGAGTGGAAGCCTGTCCCCTAACGTGGCTAGGCTTGAAACTGCCGAAGGCTTCGCGCGGAGGTGGCGCAGCGATCGCGCGGCGGACAACGGGCGGTCGATGGATGAGGCGGAAGACGTGCAGCGGCCGGGCAGGCGCACGGGCATCGGCCCGTGAAAAGATCGTTAGCATGCAGCACCGGTGCGTGGCATCTGAGGCAGCGGGCCGTGGGGAAGCGCGTTCGGGTGGCCGGATCGGTGCGGGGTGTCCGCCGTGGCTCCGCGGTGCCCTCTGCGGGCGCTGGAGGCGTCAAGCGCTGTCCTGGTCGGTCGTCGCTTTCGCGCTCGTGCCTCGCTTGTGCAGCTTCCTTCCTCCTGCGGGATCTGTTACGGGCCCGGCTGACATCGCACTCTGCGGCCTGAGCGATCGTAGCGAGGCGCAGGTGTTACGACGCCGGTGGTCGTGCGGGCGTGGATTTTCTGAGGCATGGCCAAGGCCTTTAGGCTGAGGGAGGCCATTTTACGACGGAAGGGCCGGGTCGTGCAGTGCGCGGGCTACAGCGGCGAGGAAGGCTTCCTGCAGGCTCTCATCGACGGACAGGTCGCTGCGATTCAGGCGATCTCCGGCGCAGGCTTGGCGAAAGGCTGGGATGCACTGGCGAAATCCGCGAAGCTCGCAAAACTGGCGAAGCTCGCGAAGGTGGATCTTCCTGATCTTCCGACAGGAAAACTTCCCAATCTTCCGGACGGTGACCTCCCTGAGGGCTTTCCGGGATCCTGCTTTGTTGCCGGAACCCCGATCCAAACCGAAGAGGGCGGCAAACCGATCGAATCCCTCTGGGTCGGGGATCGTGTTCTCACGACCGATGGCAGTTCCTCGACGTCCATCGAGCCCGCCAACTGGCGCAAGATCCGCCTCAGGATGCCCAATCCGGAGGCTCCTGCCGATATTCTGGAGATCGAACTCCTTCGCACGATCCAGTGGATCGCAGCGACGGGATGCGAGCCAGGAACCCGGATGTGGTTCGTGCTTGAGGAAATGGGCCTGCGGGGATGGGCGGAGGTCATAGGCATTGATGCCTGTCCGGTCATTGAAGCGGGGCGCGGGCGGGTCGTTCTTGCCACGGTGACCCACGAGAACACCTTCGTCATCGAGCTGCGGCTGCGGGGCCAGGAACAGCCGCTCCTCCCTTACCGACCGCCACCGCTTGTTCTCCGTCACGCGGAACGACTGGATCCCAGCAGCTCACTTGCAGCCCGGCGAGGAACTCCAGACCATGGAAGGTACCGTTCTCGTCGAGAAAGTTGAGCCGTGGCCCGGAGTCCACCGCGTGTTTAATCTTGAGGTTGAGACCGAGCACAGCTACTTCGCTGGCGAGGCGAAGGTCCTTAGCCATAACAACAATCCATGTGCCGCAGAGTGGACACCGCAGTTTCCGCAGGGATCGTTTTCAATCACAGAGCACGGTTGGCAGGGATACCCCGACGGTGTTCCAAAGCCCGCAGGACCACTCCGTTTGATTGAGGGAGCAGAATACAGTGCAGCCCGCTCGGCAGCCAACTCGGCCAACAACCAGATTCGAGTTCAACAAGGTCTCAGAAGCTGTCTGAAAAATGGTCAGGCGTCGATTCTTGCGAGCATGCGCTTGGTCATGGAGAGATAGATCAGCGCTTCCGAATGTTCGATCCTTACCTCGTGGTCGCGGATCAAACGACGGGATTGGA